>JBATAS010000416.1:0-9628 GCA_049661965.1 Ferruginibacter sp.
CTTATGGAGTATTTGATTTCAATATTAAGTTTAGTTGTTGGAATAGCTGGCCTAGCATTTGGGATTTTTGTTGCTAATCGTTCAAAGCAAACTAAGAGAGCAATCCTTGAATTAAAACCATGCCTAAGTAGTATTTTCGAAAAAAATGAAAACCCCAAAATTGGCATTTCAAAAAGGAAGAAAAAAAAATATGTTGATAAACTATCTTCAACGATTATTGGGATTGACATCAACGAGATTGGTGATTTTATCTTTGCACTCCCATATCTTTTATCCAACAACAGCGAATTCCCAATTCATAATATATCGTTGTTAATTGAATATCCTAAATGCTTTGAATTCGTAGACAATGATGATACTAAGGATTTTATTAAGATCAGAAAGTCAAAAGATCTTTTTAACCGCCAAACCAGCGTTACTAGATTTGGGATTCAGGTCAGGTACCAAGTTCCAGTATTAAGGCCTGGCGAGCGTGTGGTGATTCTTGACCCAATGAATTTCAAAGGAGACTATAAGCAAAATCAGTCAATTAACGATTCAGAGATTTCATATGCTGGTTTACTAATGGCTCTAAGCAGGATACCCAATTTTTTAAATTTATGTGTATGTGACATAATTGTGCTTTCTGAAACCTGTTCACCAATTTCCAAAAGAGTTAAAATATCATTATTTAAATCGAAGTCCCTTGAGGAATTGCTATCACTAAGCTCTGATTCAGTGCATGCATATTGGGGTGGAAAAATGCCAAGAAGTGGGTTTTATTTTCGAGATCCGATTCTCAATATCAGAAAAAAAAGAGCCTTGTATAATATTGAAGCCACCGAACTTGTTCAGCCTAATCTTGCTGTACATACCAAAAAAAGAGGAGGCAAAATCTACTTTTGGGAAGACATTACTAAGTTTGAAGGCGTCGTACTTGGATTAAATATGCCAGTATGGAATTATTATCAATTAACAGGTTCAGCGGATGTTGATGAACTAATTATGCAATCAACTGGATTTGCAAAAGCATAGTTTAAAACTTCAGCCAACATAAACTGTACAAAAACCCAAATAATTTTTTACTCAAATCCATTTCATAACCTGTTGTAATTATTGCTTTACCGAAAATTTTCTCCTGTCTTTAAAATTTAACCAGATACTTAAAACCAGGCTTAACAAAAAAATGATCAACGTAGCTTTTTCAACAAGTTGGGGGTTAAAATTTATTCCGGTTAATTTCAACAGCAGGAAATGGATATAGGAATTTGACCTGTCGGCATAACCAAGCGATTCCCGTATAGCCCAATGCCAGTCGGTACAAAGGCAATAACCCCAACCATACCATATACCCAGCCCAAACCAGGAGAAAACGGTAAGCATCATGGTAACCAGGTGCCATTTACGGGTACGCCTGAGCATCCAGCCGGTTATATTGAATACTGTAAATGCCGTATGAAAAATAAAAAAGAAAATATTTAAAAACTGGTACCACATAATTTTGTTTTCCATGTTTTCAAAAGCGGCCTCACCCTAAGTTAGTCAAATAAGCCGCAAATCAAAGCGTAACTTTGAGTCCTTTTTAAATTACAAACATGAACAAATCTAAACATAAAGTTACCCTTGCACAGGCTTTTAAAGAATTTATATGGCCAAGGCGAAAAATTGTATTTGCCGGCCTGCTGCTGATTGTAATAAGCAGGTTAGCCAGCCTGGTGTTACCGGGTGCCAGTAAATACCTGATGGATGATGTGATAGTGAACAAGGATATGCACATGCTGAAAATTTTACTGGCAGTTGTTGCAGCTTCCATCATTGTGCAGGCCGTAACATCGTACCTGCTTACCAAATTACTAAGTGTGGAAGCCCAACACCTCATCTCTTTACTGCGGATAAAAGTGCAGAAAAAAATTCTTTCGCTGCCCATCAGTTATTTTGATAACAATAAGTCAGGCGCATTGGTGAGCCGTATTATGACTGATGTGGAAGGCGTACGCAACCTTGTTGGCACCGGGCTGGTACAACTGATCGGTGGATTATTAACAGCGGTTATTTCGCTGGTGCTGCTGATACGGATAAGCCCCATGATGACTTTTTATGTGTTGGTACCTGTGGCCATTTTTGCGGTGGTTGCACTAAAAGCATTTACCTATATACGCCCTATTTTTAAAATGCGTGGTGTAATTAATGCAGATGTAACCGGACGCTTAACAGAAAGTATTAATGGTGTACGGGTGATAAAAGGTTTTAATGCAGAGGCACAGGAAAATAAAACTTTTGAAAAAGGAGTGGAACAATTATTCCTGAATGTAAAAAAGAGTTTAACATCAACTGCCATCATTACCAGCTCTGCTACTTTACTGCTTGGTTTGGCCAGTGCAGGTATTATGGGTATTGGTGGGTATATGATTATTCAGGGCGAATTGACTTTTGGCGATTTCCTGGCCTTTACACTTTACCTTGGTTTTATGATTGCTCCTATTGTGCAGATGAGCAATATTGGCAGCCAGCTTACCGAGGCCTTTGCCGGCTTAGACAGAACTGAAGAGATCATGAATATGGATCCCGAAGATGATAAGGCAGTGAGAATAATTCCTTTAGGCGATATTAAAGGCGATATTAAGTTCGAGAATGTTTCTTTTGCTTACGAAGAAGGCAAAGAAGTAATAAGTGGAATCAGTTTTGATGCTGCAGCAGGATCAGTTACAGCTTTGGTAGGCAGTTCGGGTTCGGGTAAAACAACTATCGCAAGTCTTGCTGCTACATTTATTACGCCCGACTCAGGAAAAATTACGATTGACGGAACAGATTTAAGCAAAGTGATTTTAACTGATTACCGTAAACACCTGGGCGTTGTTTTGCAGGATGATTTTTTATTTGAGGGAACCATCCGTGAAAATATTTTATTTGCAAGGCCCGATGCCGGAGAAGACAGATTGAACTATGCAGTGAAGTCTGCTTATGTACATGAGTTCACCGATCGTTTTGAAAATGGACTGGATACGGTTATTGGCGAAAGAGGCGTAAAACTTTCGGGAGGCCAGCGGCAGCGTATTGCCATTGCAAGAGCCATTCTTGCCGATCCAAAAATAATAATACTCGACGAAGCCACGTCAAACCTTGATACCGAAAGTGAATCATTGATACAGCAAAGTCTGAATGAGCTGATGAAGGGCCGGACAACTTTTGTTATTGCTCACCGCTTAAGTACCATCCGTAAAGCAGATCAGATACTGGTAATAGAATCCGGAGAAATTAAAGAAAGAGGAAGGCATGAAGAACTGATAAATAAACAGGGCCGCTATTATGAATTGTTTACTTACCAGTCAAGAATTTAATTGCACAAAATGTTTCTGTAAATCTTTTACACTTTCGTTTTTAAAACTTCGCCTTCCGAAACAGCAATGATGGCTGTACCGCAGCTATCGCTCCATACATTTACAGAAGTACGGAACATGTCCAGAATCCTGTCAACGGCAATTATTAACCCAACGCCTTCAAGCGGTAAACCCACGGCAGAAAGTATTACAGTTATCATAACCAAACCGGCCATGGGAATTCCGGCGGCACCAATGGATGCCAGTAAGGCTGTAAACACCACCAATACCTGTTCCCAAAATCCCAGGTGAATACCATAAGCCTGGGCAATAAACATGGCGGCCACACATTCATACAGCGCCGTTCCATCCATATTAACCGTAGCGCCAAGCGGTAAAACAAAACTGCTTACTTTATTGGATACACCTGCTTTTGTTTCCATAGCATTTAATGTAAGCGGTAATGTAGCCGATGAAGAAGAGGTAGAGAAAGCTGTTATCAACGGAGTGGATAATGCTTTAAAATGTTTCAGCGGATTTATTTTTCCGAGTAGCCGTAATGCAAGTGGCAACGTGATCAACGCATGAATAGCCAATGCACAAATTACCGTTACCATGTAAACCCCTAGCCGTTGAAAAACTCCTGCAAGTGCACCTGGTTCGTTCATATTATCTGCAACCACTTCTGCCATGATGGCCATTACCCCCAAGGGGGTGAATTTAATTACAAACTGTGTAATCTTCATGATCAGTTCAAAACCGGCGTTTACACCAATGCTGATTACTTTTGAATATTGTTCGGGCAGACGTGTAGTAAAAATACCTGCCAGGAACGCAAAGAAGATTATGGACAACATATCAGTATTGCTGAAAGCCTTAAAAATATTATCAGGAACAATATTTAAAAGTGTTTGTCCGAAGTTGTTTCCGGCTTCACTTAAACCCGTTACTTCCTGGTTAAAACCAAGGTCGGCACCAACGCCCGGTTGAAATAAATTAACCAATACCAACCCGGTAACAATAGCTGCCAGGCTGGACCCCAGGTAATAAAACATGGTCTTCATACCCATTTTACCCAAACCCTTTGGATTACCGATATTAATAATCCCCGACATAATGGAAGTGAGTAACAAGGGAACAATGATCATCTTCAAGGCATTCAGGAAAACATTGCCCATCCAGGCTATATAGTTGACTTTATCGGTCAAAAAATAGCCGAACAATACACCAATAATTAAACCCAGCAGAATTTGCCAGTGCAGAGCGATTTTTTTCATGAATGAATTTTTAAACGGTCATTAAATTTTATGATCAGCTATAAATTAGTCATTTAAAGGCAGAGGACAAAAAAGCAAAGTTGGGCGACCGGAAAATTCAATTCTTCAAAATCTTAATAGAAGATATCTGGTTGTTCCACTCAGGCGGTGCAACCCAGGCCCCTTCAATGATTATTGATTTTTCTTCAAAATGAAAATCGTAAAATACCTGCAGTTTATATCCTTTGTTAACATGAATTGAGCTGATATGATCGTTCCAGTGTTCGCCTACCCAATAAATATCATCAACTACTTCAAAGCTTTCGCCGTTAAAATCAGGGCCATCAAACAATACCGCAGCAGGCGTACTTTTCCCTTCCTTATTTGTTATGGAATAAATTTCTTTAGGGCCGGGTTCGGGATAATTTATCACGATCTTGTTATTTTTCAGATCTACCAGTAGCGGTTGGCCATTTTCTTCACTGCGTAAAAAAACATTCCATTCGTCTCTGCCGGTTTCAGTATAATTAGTTTCTCTTCCAGTGAACCTGGTGTTCCAGTCCTTCCAGCTCCTGCCTTCAATATTGCCGTTGGTATTAACGAGTATTCCTTTCTCGTTGCCATCAAGTGATTCATAAGCTACGGTTTGCAATAGCAAACCTGTTGCGCTGTCAGTTTTGTTTTTTTTATGAAAAAAAGAAGATTCGGTACCCAGTTGGGGCCATGTGGTATAATTTTTTTGAGTGCCGGTAGCGGACTTGTAGATTATTGGATACTTGACTAACTCTTCTGCAGAGAAATACTTTTGCAGTATAATTTTAAATTCCTTTGAGCTGCGGATAAAGTCAAAATCAGAATCATCCGCTATGGTATTTAACGCCAACGCTTTCTTTTTTATCGCCAGTTCGAAATAGTTCAGCGCTTCAGTCATATTTTCTTTTATGCTGTATAAACTTGCAAGGTTATAATAGGTAAATGAGGCATTTGGGTCAAGATCTAATATTTTTTTTGCGCACTGTATTGATTCATCATATTCCTTCAGGTAATAATAAACAACACCGAGTCCCCAATAAGCATTTTTAAAATCTGGTTTGAGCGCTATGGCCGATTGAAAATATTTTTTAGCCTCATCAGTTTCCTGCAGTTGCCAGAAAATCAATCCGGTTTCGTGGCAGGCATATGCGTTCTTTGGCATCAGTTCAATATATTTCCTGAAATTAAGTTTTGCTTTTTCCAGGTAGCCTTTAAACTGAAATCTTTTTGCCAGGTAATAGTTAGTATATGGGGCATTGGGCTCAAGTGCTACCGAAAGTTCAAGGCAGGAAATGCCATCGTCGTTATCGAGCGTAAGCGATTTCAGGAACAGGATACGGGCTACCAAATTCCGGTATAAAAAATGTTTTTCTCCTAACAACCCGGCTGCTATCTCCAATTCATTCACAGCCTTTTTCAGGTCGGCAGAATCCACTGATTTAAAATTTCTCAGGGATTGGTTGTTTTCTCTGAGCATGGGTAAAAGGATAGCCGCTGCTTTCTCCTGCATGGCAGCGCTGAGGTTTCGCCTGAGCCCCAATGCAATTTCACTTGTACTGTCTTTTTTTGAATAAAGTAAATAATTACGATAGGCCAATAGCGTTTCTTTTTTTTCTATCAAGCTGTCGCAAATGCGGTACAATTCACTTTGGGTACTGTCAATTTGTTGTAACAGTATAGAAGTAGTGCCTTTTATATCTGCCTTGGCCAAAAAAATCAAGTTCTTGTTTCTCTCGGTTTTATAAGCTGCCAGCAAATCCTGATTTACAGTAGCGATAATTTTTTCGGGATCCTCAATCTTTACAATTGGATATTGTTGATTTGGTGCAGCCAATTTAGGAATATTGTCTTCAAGGTATCGTTGTATTTCTTTTAGGTTGATCTTATTGTTATTGTCGGCATCTGCCATACCATAAAACCCTTCCATTAAAACGTAAGAAAAGAGGCCTCTTCCGCCACCCCACTGTTCGCTTTCCAACGAAAATTGATCGGATTTGCAGGAATAGATCTTCACAGGAGCCGTCATGTTTTGCAAGGCCAGCATTGTTATGCGTCCACCTTCGGTGCCGCCGCTAAGGGGTTTGTCCAGGCCATTTGCATGGCAGGCGTCAATAATTAAAATTACTTCGCAACCCTTTGCCGCCAGTGGGTCAACAAAACGTGAGTTGAGATCTGAAGTTGAAATAAAATCGCCACTGAAAATATTTTGAAAATAATTCTGTTTAGGTGCATTATATAATAACAGTAAAGCCTGGTCTTTTAAAATATTGGCGTCATAGTCTCCGTGTCCGGCGAAGAAGAATATAATCCTATCTTCTTTCTTGAGGTTAGTAAGAATAATATCACTGATGGCATTACCAACATTTTGAAGTGTAGCTTTTTCATTCACGAATAATTTCACATGACTGCTGTCCAGGCCCATTCCATCCTTGCTCAACATATAATTGGCAAAGACTTCGGCATCTTTGTGTGCAAAATTTAAGGGTGTCACTTCTTTATATTCAGAAATTCCGATGACCACAGCGTAAGTAACGCTTGTGTTTGAAGATGAATCAGCAGTAAGGATAGCTCCACGGTTGTTTACCACCTGGGCATAATTCAATATGGGTAAAAACCAAAGGAATAATAAAACCAAAGACTTGAACATATCTGACTTTTCGAAAATAATGACCAGGTTGGTCAATGTATTAGCTGGTAATCTGTTTAGTAATATAGTAAAAAAAGCTGGATGTTGTGTGGCCGGAAAAGATAGGGATGGGCAAACAAACTATGAGCCCATTGAAATTCATAACTATACACATGTATCCTATGAACGGCCGTAGCAATCATAGGTATAAATAAAAAAGGATTTCGTTTACCGAAATCCTTTTTTTGCTCCCCCTGCTGGACTTGAACCAGCGACCCTCTGATTAACAGTCAGTACCATTAGCATTTTCTGACTTCTCTTGCTTTCCTTTGTTATTGTAAACGTCTGATTATCAATAATTATTTTTCTCTTTCTTTCCTTTATTACTATAATATTTAGTATTATTTAGTATCTTTGAGGTCACATTTGAGGTCACATTAATCAAATTACTTCTTATGGAACAGGAAAAAGTCACCGTCAGTTTCTTCCTTGATGCCTCCCGGCCAAGCTCCGAGGGTCAGTGCTTAATTAAGCTGAACATCTATCAGCGGCCAACAAAAAAAAGGTACGCCACCAAATACCACGCAACACCGGATGAATGGAAAAAAATCACCAGCTCCAATCTGCGTGATGATGAATTAAAGAAAATTAAAAAAGGGTTACGAGATATTGAAGAGAAGGCAGACAAGATCATAGAAAAGCTGGTTCCCTTTTCGTTTGTTGCTTTTGAAGAACAGTTTTTTAATAAAGAGGCTGCAAAGCATAGCAATACTTTGCAGTATTGGTTTGAAAAATATATCGTTCAGCTTAATCAATCCGGACAAATTGGAACCTCCATATCCTACAAGACCACACTAAATTCAATAAACGGTTTTAAGAAAAAGCTGAGCCTGCATGATATTACTCCAGCCTTTTTATTGGATTATGAAAACTATATGTTGAAAGATGGCAAATCAGTAAGCACGGTTGGTATTTACATGCGGCAGCTCCGGGCCATCATTAACCAGGCTATTGATGCCAATGTTATTTCATCAGACAAATACCCTTTTAAGAAATACCAGATTCCCGCCGGCCGTAATATCAAAAAAGCGCTGAGTGAAGCGGACCTGAATAAATTACTTACCTACAATCCCAAGTCAGCGGATAAACAAAAAGCAATTGATTTCTGGCTATTCTCTTATTTGTGTAATGGAATGAACTTCGCCGATATTATAGAACTGAAGCCCGAAAATATCAACGGCAATTACCTGCACTTCATTAGGGTAAAAACCAAACGTACCAAGAAGAAAGATTTGCGGCCCATCCGGGTTGGGCTAAATCCAAAAGCTATTGATATTATCAAAAGGCAAAAGAATACTGTTCCTGCAAACCCATATCTCTTTCCAGTTTTAGAAAAAGACTTAACGCCGCTTACCACTAAGCACCGTTGCCAGCGTTTTATTAAATGGGTAAATAATAAAATGGAATCAATCCGTAAGGAATTGAAAATAGAACAAAAGATAGGTACGTATTCAGCCAGGCACTCGTTTTCAACAGTACTCAAACGCAAGGGTGTTTCAACTGAATTTATTAAAGAATCACTGGGGCATAGTTCATCTGTTACAACTGAAAATTATTTAGATAGCTTTACAGACGATGTAAAACTGGAATATGCAAATTTGCTAACGCAACTTTAATGCACACCATATGGAAATGACAATCTTCAATCATATCCTGTTCGACAGCCTGATGCCTTGGCTTGTCAAATCATATGATGTTACAATGATGAATGAGAAGTTGAAGGAAGCAGCCAAAGTTAAAAATGAATCAATGCCTGGCTTGGTCAATCAAATAAAATGCCTGTTGAATGATAAGCCAAGATTACTAAAATGGGTGGAAAGCCAACCAAGTAATGAAACCGAATCATTAAGAGAGTTGACATTTTCTACAGAGTTACCTGAATTTACTGATACAGCTTCCAAGTTTTATTCCTTACTGATTGATCAGGAATCACTCCGCATTTACAATGCATACCTGAGCATTTCCGAAAAATATGCACATGATGAAGACTTACTTCACTTTCATACTGTCAATGCCCTGCGGAATTTGAAACATTACATTCTAACCGCTTCAAAAGAAATAAAAAAGAGGGAACTATCAATCGATAAAGAATCAGGCACCAATTTGGTTACGTTTGTATTGTATTATGTCAAGTACAAACTCATTACACTTTACTTCAGCATCCAGCTTGTCAATAAGCATGTCATAGAAACCATTTATGAAATAACCGATTTCTACCTGATGGAACTCGGGGAAACAAAATCAGATATTCACCCTATCTATTACGATGGTCCTAAAACAAAAATAGCCGACAAGAAACAAACAGCCACCAAAAGATTGTCTTTTGGCTTTACTGGCAAACAAGACAAGCTGAAAAC
>JBATAS010000417.1:0-1752 GCA_049661965.1 Ferruginibacter sp.
GTTCGTTTTCTTCTATCCACTTCATTCCTTCTGGGAATTGTGAAAGCAGGGATTTCGTTTCCTCATCAAAGGGTTGCTCAGGTTCTTCGGAAATGTTATTACCAAGTATAGTTGTGGTCTCTGCACCTAGTGCTTTTAGTTTCTTCTCTAATTCCGTCGTGTCAATGCGTTCTTCTTCTGCTGTCGTATAGCTTACTACTGGTCGGAATTTCACACCGTCTCTGTTGGTAATAGGGAAAAATAGCTCTTTCAATGTTCCCGTGATTCCCATGTCGCTGAGTACGCTGCTAAGGTTACGGTTTAGCTGCCCAAGCTCTGGTTTGAATAATTCGTACGGGTGCTTTAATGCTTGTTCCATGAGTTTGCGTGGTGCTGAACCGTTTTGTGTCTTCTTGAGAACCAAGACATCGTTCATGACAATGCTACCGTTGACTTCATATTTCAGCTTATAGTCCAAGATATAGTGGTGGCTCTTGCTTTTCTTTTTGGGACGCCTAGTTCTCCATTCAGCGTGACGCTTCACGAATGTTATGAAAGCCTCATCAGCGTCTTCAATAATCTTCTTTTGTTTAGGTGTGTAGCGAGGTGTTTCTACGCCAGCAATAATAGCCAGCCGATTTGCTTGGGCGAGATGATTGAAATCTGCGGTGTTTTTGTGTTCTCTCAGATGTGTATGTATGTCTTGGTCGTAGCTTTCAATCGCATTGAATAGTGTCCATGTTGCAGTTGTCTTTGGTTCGTCATTCAGTTTTGCGAGTGCTTTATTCCTTGCATAAAGTTCTTCAAGCTCATGCACCAACAAAACATACGGACGGTTTATGAGCAGAATAGTCTCGTGATACTCAGAGTATGGATCATCATAGTTATAGGTTTCATTAAGACGAGAGACAGCCATAAGAAATTCATTTGCACGAAAATGAAGCTCTCTTGCTAGTGCATAGTCGTTATCGTTGGTTAAATCTTTGGTCATGGCACCGCTACTTTCATACGTTGGTAAATATTATAGGTTACTTGTAATGAAAGTTATGGGTAGACCGAAATATGGAAAAAAAATTTCCGTAGTCCAGATGTGCTGAATTGGTTATAAATACATGAACGAGCTTATGTACCTCTGGAAGACGTTAGGAGTGCGTAGGACTTGCAGAGTGGTGTTAGGATAGTAATTACTATGGCTCTGCTAATAATTTTGATCCTCCTCGCTCTCCTCGTTGCGTTTAGTATGAGGGGTAAGCGTACCCAATCAGCTAGAACCGATAAGCAAGAGCAAGCCGACGAACTGATTACCACGATACTACCGACAATCAACAACGACAAATAGCGTCAGGCACGCACACCACCTCTGTATACTTATTAGTAGACGTTGATAAAAACAAAGAGGAGTTTTCATGCCAATCAAAAAAGCTATTGGTCGTCCCCATAAGGTAGACTATCGTGTGATGATAAAGCTGGCTGACGCAATTCAGCATAATGCAACCATAGGTGAAGCGTGCCGTTTTGCTGGTATCTCACGCCAAACATATTTTTACTACTTGAATAACAATTCAGTCTTTTGTGAGAAGATGGCGATTGCCAAGAGCAACCAGAATAAGGCTGTGTTTAGTTTTCTGACAGTTTGGTAGCTTAACCAGTCGTTTTTACTGTGTTTTCTAGAAAATCGGTGTACGAAAATGCCTATGCTTGTCTCTGTTGATTCAGGAGCTATACTGTTCTCATGGCAGAAATTAACTTAGATTGCGGTAGTTGTTTATATGG
>JBATAS010000418.1:0-1596 GCA_049661965.1 Ferruginibacter sp.
CGATCAGCGTCAACAAGGTGCTTTTGCCGGAACCACTTGGACCCGCCAGGAACAACCGCTCGCCCGCCGCCAAGGTAAAAGAAGGAATATCTAGCACCCACGGTCGATCGGGTCGCCAGCGAAAACGTAATCCGCTGATAGCGATGGCGGAGAGGGCGTCTGCTTGGACCGCCGCCGGTTCGTTCATGGCAGCGTGATAACCTCCTGTCCCGGAACCAACCGCTGGCGCGCTTGCCCCGTGGCGGTCACCATGTCGACATCGAGACGTTCCAGTCGGGGCAATTGTTGAAACAAACGCAGCTTGATCTGTTTGAGCGCTGTGGGGCGGCGGCAATCGAATCCATAGCTGACATCGAAATCGGCGTGCTCATCGTCGTGAGCTTCATCGTGGTCGTCGTGATCATGATCGGCTTGTCCATGTTCCAGCAGTGCGCTTTCCACCACACCGGGCGCAGCGGTGCATTGAGCGGCGTCCGGGGGTGTCAATACCTGACGCGCGTCCTGCAGCTGGGCCACGGGTTTCTTCACCGCTTCTTCTTGCTTCGCGTCGCTCGGTACATGTTCGAAGCCAACCACATTGATCGCCGGCAGGCGCAGTTCGGCGCTCAGGCGGCCACCTTCCAAAACCAGTTGCAGCGTCCCGGCGCCGTGGACGTGCGGTTCGGCAGCGTAGAGAGCAGTGCTTGACAAAGCGAGGGCGAGCGCGGCGGCGATACCAGCGGAAGCGTGATTTTTCATACTGTGCCCTCCATGTTGATGATGATTAAAATTCGTTCTGCAACCACTTGTAGCCGCGCACCAGTTCGTTGTTGGTTCGGGCGACATCCTCGGAGAATTCCGAAGCCTTGGCGGTGACGCGGGGAATCCGAACCGTTGAACAGCACGCTATTGAAGCCGATGAAAACGTTGTTTCCCACCGTACAGGGGCCTGGTAGCGGCACAGGCAAATGGGCGACTACCAGGGCTTTCGACGCTACAGCAGATCGTCCAACGCCAGAATCGCGGCGATCAAACGTTGATGGGTTTCTCCAGCGTGTCGATCCGCCATCGCCTGATGATCACCCACATCAGGCAGCGGCGTGTGGTCAGCACCATGCGCCAAGGCTTCTTCATGCCGCGTAATCTCAGCGCGATGAGCGGCGATCTCGGCTTCGTGGGCGTAAATTTTCGCCTCCACGCGCCGCAGCATCGCTAGCGCCTTCAGGTGGGCGGTGGTCCATTGCAAGTGTTCCTGCTCGAAGCGCAGGTGATCGACGTGTTCATGAGTCTGGGACTCATTCATGGGCTTTTTCCTTTGGGTTGCATAAAACGGGAACGCTGTGGCTGAACGAGGAGGCCGGTGGACTGACCCGACCCCGCAGGTGCTTTGCCGCCAGCGCCAACAGGTACACCGCCGCCGAGCCGAGTACGATCACCGCCCTGGCCGGCGAGTCGGTCTCGTAGGCGACGGCCAGGCCACCGACAATCTCCACAACAGCCACTACCGACGCCACAACCATCATGCGCCCGAGCGATGTCGAGGCTAATATCGTTTCCCGATAGGTTTTGTTCTTTTCGGAGGCCAATAACCACCCTGTTCGTCATACCCGCGAAAGC
>JBATAS010000419.1:0-31468 GCA_049661965.1 Ferruginibacter sp.
TTCCTACGCTTGCAGAGCTGCTGCAGGCCTGGTTTGTTTTGGTTACCACCAGGTCATCAATTGAACTGACATCTGCATTCGCATCGTCAGGTGCATCAATCAACGCTGTAAGTTCATCATTTGTAAAAAATAGTTTTACCTGTTGTGCCGATGCCGGATTATTTGACGGCGTGATTGTAAAATTTCTGTCCAGATATTCTCTTCCATTGGCATCATACCGCAATCCATTTCCGTTTACATAATACGATAACGAAACAAATCCCAGTGAATCGTTCCCCGATTTTATTGATGCTATCAGCCTGCCGCTGGTATCAATGGCAAACTCTTCTTTAGGACTTAATGCCGGAATGGGGTTATAAATACTGGCATCAATACAGGTATTTGTAGTTGCTGGAGACAGCACATCTGCTTTACAGATCTTAATAAAGTGCCTGAGTGGGATTGTATGCGTAGTAGTACGATTCAGCAAACTGTCGTTTTCACTATCGGCTACAAAATGAAAGGTAAGACCGGCTGTTAAATAACCAATCGGGTATTTGCCTTTTTTATTTAGCGCAGCTATACCAATCCAATTGTCTGCACTGTATTTATTCAGCGAATCAACTTTATACAAATAGTTGATTGTATCGGTCATCTCCAGGCTATCAGCCTGTAAATAATAAACAGCCGATTCTGCAGGTGTAAAGTTGAACCATGCCATTTTACCCGGCGTTGCTTTACCAATGGAATTGACCGGGTACTGCCCGTTAAAATTCCATCGCCCTTTTCCACTTACCAAAGTAAGTGCAATAGTTGAGCAGGCAGTTAGTGACTGAACATCTCCGGGGTTTGCACTCAGATAGCTTTTATTTAAATTGGAACATCCAACGGTTCTTATAAAATATTTATAAGAAGGAATTTCAAATGTACTGTCAATGGCTGCCCGGCCTTTATACCCCCATGACAGCGTTTCTTCAACCGGATACACAACGGTATTACCAACAGCAGGCGTAGTACCTGTTCCAGGGCTTGCATTGGGCCCATATTCAAATACCAACCATGATGAAGGACAATTGACACATGCTACAGTATAGTCGAGTTCGCCTGCACGGTTAACAGAAATAATGGCTTCGGCTGAAGCAAGAGAAGGCGGACAGGCATAAGTTGTAAAAGATCTTATCTCTTCGGCACAATTGATATTTGCCAGGTCGCTGTTCAACGGCATCACTTTCCAGAAATATTGCACCCCCGGAAAAAAAGGAGAACTGTTTGAAAAATTAGTTTGAAAATTTAATATTTTATTGCCGCCCGAGTTCTGCAGTGTAGTATAGTTTACCAATTGCATATTTGCTAAAGTTGTACCGACGTATAAATCGTACCGGGTAGCGCCGTTTACATTCTTCCAGGTTAACGACCCTGTGATATGATCAACAGTTGTTGATGCATTGGCCGGTGCAACTAATAAAGGACTAATGCAATCCGGTGCCCGTTTATAAATGCAAATACCAAACTGGCTGTTACCGGGTGGGTTAAAATCCCTTGATCCATTTTGACTGAACACCTGTATAAAATATTGCTTACCCGGATTTAGCAGCATGGAAGCGGTATCTGCAACAGCCGTTGCGCCGGTGTTAAAGCATCCACGATTGGTGAAGCTGCCAGTACAATCTGCCGAAGATTCAAATACACGAAATGAAGTATTGATGCCGGCAACAGGCTCTACCCTAAATACATAATTGGCAGAATCAGGTGCCGAGAATTTAAACCACACATCTGCATTTAACGACACAAAATTACAGTTAACACCCCCACCAAAAAATCCACCTTCGTACGTTGCATAATAATACGATGTAGTTGAAATTGCCGAGTTATCTATAAAAGGAACACAGGAAACCGGTGTAGCAAATAATTCCGTTGCATTGCATACCAGATTGTTGGCAGCAGTTTCAAGAATAGTAAATGATGTAGCAGATGATGAACAACCTGTAGCTGTAAGAGAACCATTTAATGGAACAACATACCAATAATATGTTCCGGCTGGAAGATTCAAAGATGAAATATTAAAGCTTGATGATGATGTTCTGCCAATAATTGATGCGCTGGCAACTGAACTTCCTAAATACACATCGTACTGCGAAGCCAGTGAATTAAAGCTCCATTGCAAAGACTGGGCTATCAGCAATTGTGCCGCATCAGCAGGAAAAGTATTTGCTGTACAGGTTGGTTCGGGAAAGTATGCACAAATACCAAACTGGCTGTTATTAACCGGCGCCGGTCCGGTTCCATCAGGATGATGATAGACCCTGACGAATAAGGTATCAAAAAAATCTTTATAATAATAAGGTATAACAACAGAGTCGGCCAGGCCTGCTGCTGAAATATTGATACAGTCAAAATAAGCCAGTAGTAAATCGTTGTTGCTGCACAAGCCAGATTCCTGATAGTAAAGCTGAAAAGCAATATTAAAACCAGGAATAGGATTTATTTTAATTATTAAGTTTGCTGTATCCAGCGGAATTTTAAACCATACATCATAAAGGTCGGCTGTTGTAGTAAAGTCGCAGTTAAAATCAACAACTCCAAAACCGGTGGTTACCGTTGCAGCAAACAACGATGTTACAGAGTTTACAGCATTATCCTCGTATAAATTACAAACAGCCGTGGTTGGTAAAATAACTTTAGCATTACAGGGATCATCATTAGATGGCTGAGCAAAACCAGCTATTGAAAAACAAACCAGGCCAATTAAAAGAAGCAGGTAATTTTTCATGTTGCAAGATTTAAATCAATTAGATACAATTTTTATAACCGGTAGTTAACAGGTTAATTGTTTTGCTACTGTACAATACCAATAACATAATTCATTAACGGTGTACCAATGTTTGCGCCGGTTTGATTCCAGAGCCGCATACGCACATTACCCGCTGCAGAAACCCTTGCCGAAGCAATAGTTATACCTGCCGGTAAATCCGCCGAAGGCGAAATAGAAACCGCTCCAGCTGTTGATGCATTAGCTACCGCAATATCAACATCTAAGAAACTGTTTGCCGTTACCAACCCTACATTAATAGCAACAACGGTTTTTATTATTGCTGAATTTACGGTACCCGATGTACCCATTTTAAAACTGCCAGCCACATCAATAGTAGCAGCAGGTGTATTGGTATTTATCCCAACACGGCCATTTTTTAAAATGGTCATCCGCTCAATAAATCCACCGGTTTCAAAACTGATGGAGCTATCGGGTTGAAAAGAAATTGCAGACCGAACAGTAGCCACATCGGTACCAGATAACAACGAAAAGCTTTGCGAAGCGTGATTCATTAATTGCAAATAAGAAGATGAAGAAGTGCTGCCGTTTTCAAAAATGGCAGTACTGCCCGTAAAGTGTTTGGCATTGGTTAAACTGCTGCTGTTTACATGCAACCTTACCTGTGGTACACTGTTATTAATCCCTATGCGATTATTTACATTCAGTACACCTGCTTTGTCCAATTCCATCCGTGAAATAAATCCACCTGTTTCAAAACTGATGGCACTATCAGGTTGAAAAGAGATAGAAGACCGCACAATTGTCAAATCGGTACCCGACATCAATGAATACCGCTGCGAAGCATGATTCATTAATTGCAAATAAGAAGATGAAGAAGTGCTGCCGTTTTCAAATATCGCAGTGCTGCCGGTAAAGTGCTTAGCATCGGTAAGACTGCTGCTGTTTACATGCAACCTTACCTGCGGCGATGTATTATTAATACCAACTAAACCAAATCTTGATACAAGCATACGGTTAAAGCTTCCTCCGGTGCGGATTGAAACGGAACTATCCGGATTAAAAATAATTCCTGCTTTAGTAAGTGTAAGATCGTTGCCCGCCAATATTCCCGATTCATTTGCAGCGGGATTCAAAAACTGGATATAAGAAGAAGTATTGTCTTCAAGTAAAAGCGTTCTGCTTGATGGTATTGTTGCGTTGCTTCCACTGCTGCCCCGGCTGATATGCAATGCAGCTTTGGGTTTGGTTGTTCCGATAGCAACATTTGTATTGGCTACAGCTGTGTTAATACCGCTGATGCTGCCCAGCACCAACGCATTGGATGTATCAACCTGGCTTTTTGCACCAATGGCTGTACTGTTTATTATGTTGTTTACTGTTGAATTTGAGAGCGAACCAAAATAACTGTTATCACTGCCGGTAGCTATTACTGTTCCGGCACTGCGGCCAATAAAATAATTGCCGTTGTTTACATTCCAGTTACCGATGTTTATATTATTCTGCTTGAAACGAAGGGGCATATTATCTGTTGTGCCGATAAAATTTACAGCCGTATCAGTACCCGCATTTCCGGTGGTTTTCCATGCTGCATTGGTTGATGAAATAGCTTCGAGCCAGCGCCACAGCGTACCATCGTAATAATGAAAACCGGTACTGTCCACATCATCAATAAAAACCAGCAAACCTTTTGCCGGCAATGCGATACTGTTGCGGTTGGCTTTCGTCATTCGTGGTATCAACAATCCCTTTGCTGTGCTTTTTACATCGAGTATAGCAGATGCATTTGCTGTACTGCCATCGGTATTAATTGCAAAAGATTGACTGAATGCCGAAGTGCCGGTATGTAATAAGAAAATAATTACCACAAACCGTATAGCGTTATTATTAAAATTTCTTTTTTGCATCTCAACTATTTAAGTCTGTTTCACACTTTAGATTCAAACAATAAATCTCCTAAAAACAAATTGTTGTTTCTAACCCCTGAAACAAGTATTTATACATAAAAAAAATACCTGAATGCAGGTAGATGGCTCCCGGTATATTATTGTATTTTTAAAATCAAAACTGTTTATGATAAAAGCCGTTATAAGATTTACCATAACTATGTTGCTGATTATTTCTATACGTCCGGTATCTGCCCAAAGACTACCACAGAAAAGTGTAGACAGTATAATGGCAATTGCTTATAAAGCCCGGCCCGACAGTAATTCTGTAAAAGCTTTCAGTGAACTTCAACGCTACTATTTCAATCTTGGAAAATATGATTCAGCATTGTTGCATGCACTGCCTTCAATTCCGGTTGCTGAAAAACTGGGCGATAAAAAAAGGCTTGGCCGTATCTACTATAACCTTGGTTTGATCTACACAAACCTCACCCGTTACGACAGTGCAAAAATATTCCTGGATAAAGGAGAAGCGTTGAGCCTGGCTATTAAAGACACCGCTGTTCAAATCAATTGCATTAATGCCAATGCGATGCTTTGCAATTACCAGTCAGATTTTAACGGCGCTGTTGAACACATGCTGAAAGCCGCAAAACTGATTGAGGGTTCAGATAACAGCATTTTTAAAAACTACCTGCCGCAAACATATGGCAATATTGGCCATAACCTGATTGCAGAAAAACAATTTGCAAAAGGTATTGATTATGAAAAAAAAGCTTTGCTGCTGAAAGATTATCCTGATGAACAGCGATACCGGATTATGATACACCTGGATATTGCTGATGCGTATATCAACTTAAAAAATACCGGGCAGGCCAAATTACATCTCGATACCGCTGCTGCTTTAAGTATCTATCTTGAAAACAAACAGATGAGGTCGCTTTTACTGAATGCCCAGGGAAATTATTTTGATGCTGTTAATGATTTACCGGCTTCGCTGCAGGCTTATAACCAGGCTTACCTGATGTCCGACAGTATAAATAACAATTACCTGAAAGCTCAGGCTGCTGCCAGTATTGCTGATTTGCAGGTAAGATTAAAAAACTATTCAGAGGCTGAAAAATTTGCTCTGGAAAGTAACAGCATCGGTAAAGCACTAGGCAATTTTAAGGTAGTAGCAGTCACGTACAAAACCTTGCAGACTCTTGCAGTTATTAAAAATGATTATAAAAAAGCGTTGGAGTTTGCCGATCTGCGAAAACTGTATGCAGATAGCTCAACAAACGACGAAACACAAAAAGCAACTGTATACCTGGAAGCAAAATACCAGGATGAAAAGAAAGAAAAAGAAATATCTGAACTGCAGTTGTCTAATGCCAAAAAGGAACTGGCCGTTGCAAACCGAAACAAGCTTTTGCTTATTGGAGGTATTACCGCAGCAGCGTTATTACTTATTATAGGATTATTTTACCGCTCCAACAACCAGAAAAGAATAATTGCGGAAAAAGACCGTATACTACAACAGGAGCAGATAAAATTTTTGGAACGCCAGCAGCAGGTGGTGTCTCTACAATCTATGGTAAATGGCCAGGAGACAGAACGAACCCGTATTGCTAAAGACCTGCACGACGGGTTGGGTGGGCTTTTTAGCACGGTGAAAATGTACCTGAGTACTTTGCAGCACCAGCAGCAGAATTTAGAACACGATGAGTTGTTTAAGAAAAGTTTCGACATGGTAGATACCGCTTCCAATGAAGTAAGGCGTATTGCCCATAACATGATGCCCGAAGTTTTATTAAAGATAGGACTTACCAATGCGGTTAAAGATTTATGCGACAATATAAGTGCCGGCCGTTTGCTGCAGGTTAACCTGGAAGTTAATGGTATGGACAAAAGGCTGAACGCTGCAACTGAAATAATGCTATACCGCATCATTCAGGAACTGCTGAACAATATTATAAAACACGCCAGTGCAACAGTTGCTATTGTGCAGTTTATTAAAGATGAAAACAGGCTCAGCATTACCATTGAAGATGATGGCAAGGGGTTCAACATGGCCGAAACAACGGCAACAGCAGGTATAGAAACAGTAAAAAGCAGGGTTGATTACCTGAACGGAAATATTTCCATTGATTCGCAACAAAATATTGGCACAACAGTAAGCATGGAATTTTTACTGGCCGATTAACGATTCAACTTGTATTTTTAATATTCTTATGATTGATGTTCTGATAATAGATGACCACCCGCTGGTGATAGATGGCATACATACTATGCTGCAGGATGTGGACTATATTAAAATAACCGGCGCTTGCAAAACCGGTAAGGAAGCCCTGGCTTTTTTAGACGATAATAATCCTGATATTATCCTGCTGGACATCAGCCTGCCGGATATTAACGGATTACAATTGTGTGAAGCAATTCGTAAAACAAATAGCACAGCAAAAATTATCGGTCTTACATCAACCAACGAAGCCGGCATGATAACCGGACTGCTGCAAAGAGGTGGTAATGGTTATTTATTAAAAAATATGGAGCGTAAGGAACTGATTGAAGCCATTGACCTGGTATGTGATGGCAAAATTTACCTGAGTAAAGCTGCCAATGATAAGATACTGGAACAATTCAGTAATCTGAATGCTGCCATTGATAAAACACCCATTTTAACCCGGCGTGAAAAAGAAATATTACAATTGCTTGAAAAAGGATTTAATGGGCCGCAGATTGCCGAAAAATTATTTTTAAGTACGCACACGGTTGAAACCCATAGAAAAAACATGCTTAAAAAATTCAATGCAGGTAATACACAATCTGTTTTAAAAATAGCAAAGGAGTTTAAATTGATTGAATAAACGGTTAGGTAAGCTTTAGTAACACTGCTGCTGTAACTGCTGCAGTTTCTGTCCTCAACCTGGTTTCTCCCAACGCCACCGCACTAAAATGGTTTTTTATTGCAAGCTCAATTTCTTCTGGCGTAAAATCACCTTCGGGGCCAATTAAAATTATTTTAGACGACAAAGCTTCATTATTGAGGTCGGTTAAATTTCGCTTTGCTCCATCTACGCAATGAGCAATAAATTTTTGTTGCTGAACAGATGATTCAACAAGTTGTTTAAATTTTGTTGGTTCATGCAAAACCGGCAACCAGGTTTGTTGCGATTGAAGCATGGCACTTATCAAAATACTTTTCAGTCTCTCCTCTTTAAAAGCAGTCTTTTCAGTTCTCTCACAAATAAGCGGAATAATTTCTGATACACCAATCTCGGCTGCTTTTTCTAAAAACCATTCAAAGCGGCTGCTGTTTTTAATTAAAGAGATGGCGATAGAAATTTTGAATTTTGAATTTTGAATTTTGAATTTTTCAACAACTTTAACTGTACATCTTTTTCTGTTGTTATCTATAATTTCAGTTGTAACCAAATCACCTTTGCCATTGGTCAGTTGCAGCTGCTCTCCGTTTTGCATACGCAATACCTGTACAATATGCTTGCTGCTGGCTTCATCCAGTATAACAGCAGTATCTGTCTCAATTAAATCTTCTTTATAAAAAAAAGGTAATGCCATAAAGCAAAAATGAAGAGTAAAAATACACTCTTCATTTTTTAATTTTACTTTTTGAATTTATATTTTTAAAAAGGCGCATCATCATCAAACTCTCCGTCGTTCATTTTACTGCCTTTTTGTATGAACAGTTTGGCGCCATCACCATCATCTGTTCTTACTGGTTTCCAGTTACCTCCAGGCAGACTGCCTGCAAAATCACCACCACCTTCCTCTTCAATAAATTTCTGAATATGCAGTAAGGCTTTAAGCTTCACTGTATCTAAGCTACCATTACGATGCTTGGCAATCTTTACATAGGTTTCTCCTTTGTTACTTTCGCCCATTTCGTTGCTGGTGATATCATAGTACTCGGGCCGGTAAAGGAACATCACCATATCGGCATCCTGCTCAATAGCACCCGACTCTCTCAAGTCACTTAACTGTGGAATCTTAGCACCTTCTTTTCTTTTCTCCACCTCACGACTTAACTGCGATAAAGCAATGATAGGTACCTGCAATTCTTTCGCCAGTCCTTTTAAATCTCTTGATATACGGCTAATCTCCTGCTCCCTGTTACCATTACGGTTTTCGCCGGCACCACTCATCAACTGCAAATAGTCAATGATGATTAAACCAACATTATGTTTGTTTTTTAAACGACGGCATTTAGCTCTCAGTTCAAAAATATTCAACGCTGCAGTATCATCAATAAAGATGGGCGCTTTTGATAAACGTTCAATACCGTTCTTATACAATTGTTTCATCTCATGCTCTTCCAGTTTACCACGGGCAATTTTCTCCAGCCAAATTTCACTTTCGGCACTTAAAATACGTTGTACCAATTGAGAGCTGCTCATCTCCAAACTAAAAAATCCCACGGCCGTAGGCTTTGTTGGATCCATAGCTGCACTGCGTGCCAGGTTTAAAGCAAAGGCTGTTTTACCAACTGATGGTCTTGCAGCAAGTACAATTAAATCAGTTGACTGCCATCCGTAAGTAATTCTATCCAACGACGCAAAGCCTGTAGGCACACCGGTAATATCTTCCTGCCTGTTACGCATGTCTTCAATACGCTGGATAGTTTTTACCAAAACAGTATCGATACTATCAAAGTTTTTGCGAAGGTGATTGTTTGTTATTTCGAAAAGTTTTCCTTCTGCTTCATCAAGCATATCAAAAACATCGGTGCTGTCTTCGTAAGCATCACCTATAATTTCTCCGCTGATACGGATCAATTCACGCTGAATAAATTTTTGTAAAACAATTCTTGAGTGGGCCTCAATATTAGCCGATGATACAACTGCATTGGTGAGTTTGGTAACATAGTAAGGGCCACCAACTACATCCAGTTCTTCACGGAATTTTAATTCCTCTACAACTGTCAGTAAATCTATCGGTAAACTTTTAATAGCCAAACCCTGCATGGCTTTATATATCCGCTGATTGGCATCTACATAAAAACACTCGGGTTTTAAAATTTCAACTACGGTATCGAATGCGCTTTTTTCAAGCATGATAGCACCCAATACAGCTTCTTCTAAATCTTTTGCCTGGGGAGGTACCTTGCCAAACATCATGTTTCCAAGGTCAATGGGCGCTTTACGCCGCAGCTTTTTGTCTTTATTAAAGTTAGTAAGTTCCATGTTCTAATTTCCTTGCTTGTTAGGGTTGTTGTATGCAGGGCGGCTAAGGTAAAGGCAAAAGGATAATCATTGTTCATTCATTTTTATCCACATACAGCCTGTAGCTATTTTTACATAGGTTTTCCCCATTACTGTCCACAACAAAGATAGCTTATTAAGGTTTACAGAAAATTACCCACATGCAATTCACAGGGCTAAAATCACTGAAATTGGCATTCTCTTTGGTTTTATTAACAATTGAAAATTTGAAAAATTTCTTTTTTGCACCTTACTGTTTAAACAGGAGCTTGTATTATCTCAGATCAATGCTTAGATTATGAGTCTTTGCTTTTATTTTCTTTAGCATTCAAAAAACTATCTTTGCCAATTAATAATAAATTTTGTCGTTCCGATGATCATTAGTTATAACTGGCTTTGCGAATACCTTCCAGAAATTATTGAACCTGAAAAACTCAGTAAGATTCTTACATCAATAGGTCTGGAAGTAGAAAGCCTGGAAAAAAAAGAAGCTCTAAAAGGAGGATTACAGGGGTTGCTGATTGGTGAAGTGTTGACCTGCGAAAAACACCCTGACGCTGATAAACTAAAATTAACCACTGTAAATATTGGCACCGAAGAAAAATTACAGATTGTTTGTGGCGCTGCTAATGTTGCTGCCGGGCAAAAAGTAATTGTTGCCACAATCGGCACTACCATCTACCCCGCCAGTGGCGAACCGATGACGATGAAGAAAGCTAAGATACGTGGTGTGGAAAGCTACGGTATGATTTGCGCCGAAGATGAAATTGGTTTGAGCGAAAGCCATGATGGTATTTTAGTTTTACCGGCTGATGTTATTGTGGGTACAGCTGCTTCGGAATATTTTAAACTTACAGATGATTATGTTTTTGAAATTGGCTTAACACCAAACCGCATTGATGCCATGAGCCACCTGGGTGTGGCAAGAGATGTATGTGCTTATTTATCGCACCACAATAAAAAGGACGCGGTTGTTAAATCGCCTTTTAAAAATAATTTTAAACCAGATAACCAGGGATTGCAGATTAAAGTGGTTATTGAGAATAATGAGGCGTGCCAGCGCTATGCAGGCGTAAGTATTGAAGGTGTAACCATTGCTGAAAGCCCTGGCTGGCTGCAGCAAAAATTAAAAAGCATTGGTTTAAAGCCCATCAATAACATAGTTGACATTACTAATTTTATTTTGCATGAAACCGGCCAGCCATTGCATGCTTTTGATGCAGCAGCTATAACCGGCAATAAAGTAATCGTTAAAAATTTACCCGAGGCTACGCCATTTGTTACGCTGGATGAAAAAGAAAGAAAATTATCTGCAGAAGACCTTATGATCTGCAACGATGAAACCCCCATGTGTATTGCCGGTGTTTACGGTGGTATGCACAGCGGCGTAACTGCCACCACAAAAAATATTTTTTTAGAAAGTGCCTGGTTTAATCCAACCAGCATCCGTAAAACATCTTTACGGCATGGATTGCGTACAGATGCTGCCACCCGTTTTGAAAAAGGCGTTGATATAAGCAACGCCGTAAACGTACTTAAAAGAGCAGCCACACTCATTAAAGAAATTGCCGGCGGCGAAATTGCCAGCGATATTATTGACGTATACCCATTGCCACGCCAAAAAACAGAAGTTGCTCTTAAATATCATTATCTTAAAAAATTAAGCGGTAAAAATTATCACAGCGATACTATTAAAAACATTTTATACAGCCTGGGTTTTGAATTGATAAAAGAAGGCGATGATGAAATGCGTTTTACTGTGCCTTTCAGCAAACCCGATATCAGCATTGGAGCAGATATTGTGGAAGAAATTATGCGGATTGACGGTTTGGACAATGTGGAAATACCTACCATGATAACCATTGCACCAGCTGTGGAAACATTAGCGCATCAAGCTGCTTACACCGAACGAACTGCTGAATACCTTGCCGGTTCCGGTTTTCAGGAAATATTCACCAACTCCATTACCAACGGTGCTTATTACAGCGATGATGTGTTAAAGCAAACGGTAAAGATGATCAATAACCTGAGTGAAGAATTGAATATTCTTCGTCCGGCTATGATGGAAACAGGTTTGACATCCATTGCCTATAACCTGAACAGGAAAAACACCGACCTGCAGTTTTTTGAATTTGGTAAAACCTATGCAGTGAACGAAGCCGGCGAATATATCGAAAACAATCACCTGGCCATTTATATAACAGGCAATAAAACTGACGGTGGCTGGAAAACAAAAGCAGAAAATACTGACTTCTATTTTTTAAAGGCAGTCTTTGAAAAAGTAATCAGTATTTTAGGTCTGCAGGTTGATAAATTTGAACTGGTTGAAAACAGTTCGCTTTCTGATTGTATGTTGGTAAAAATTAAAAATGAACCAATTGCTCAAATAGGAACAATAAACAATTCCCAACTGGAACGTTTTGATATTAAGCAGTCTGTTTTTTATGCCGATCTTAACTGGGATAAATTGCTGAAGCTGAATCAGCAATTAAATATTCAGCATAAAGACATTTCGAAATACCCGGCGGTGCAGCGTGACCTGGCAATTATCGTAAACAAAGCATTGCCTTATGAAGCTGTTGAAAAGGCTACCCAAACAGCCAAAGTAAATAAATTAACCAATGTAAGTTTGTTCGATATATTTGAAAGTGAAAAGATTGGGGCCGGTAAAAAATCCATGGCTATCAGTTTCACTTTTTTAGACGAAGAAAAAACGATGACTGATAAGGAAATTGACGGCATGATGAATAAGATAATCGCCTCTTATGAAAAAGAATTGGGGGCTGAAATACGAAAGTAATCCTGCATGAGTGAACTGGAAAAAAATATTAAACGTATTAATGACAAACTTCAGCAACTGCTGAAGAACTATCAGCATTTGCAAAAAGAAAATCAACAACAGGCTAAGTTGATAGAAGAATTAAAACAGGCAAAAGAAAAAGACAACCAGCTTATAACAACACTGCATGAAAAGGTCGGCATTTTAAAAGCAGCTGCCGGTAAAATGAATGAAAAAGATAAAAAGGAATTTGAAAAGACAATCAATCAGTATATCAGGGAAATTGACAAATGCATAGGTATGCTTAATGAATAATTATACCCTTTTTACCAATTTTAATATCTGCCCCCCTTCCGTATTACTCAATTCCAGGAAATACCTGCCATACGGCAAATCATTTAACCCACGCCAGTTGAAAAATTTCTGATGCTGATTTTGGGTGGTTTCCAATGTAGAACATACTTTTCCTTCGTCATTTCTTAAAATGAACAACAAAGGATCGGCTGTTGTTTTTTCCCACTCAATAGTTAATGAGTCGGTAAAAAATGCCTGTTTGATTTTTGCGAACATGCTTGAACTGGTTTTAATTCTTGAATGGTTTATCAGGTGGTTTTTATATGAAAAAGAATAATTAACCGCTACTTTTAATTGAAAGTAATGGTACTTTTGATCTTTATCTGATAGGAAAATTGGCAGTCTCTTTGGTAATGGGGGATAAATCTAATACATAAATCTGAATAATGCAAGACTTAATACCTGTAAATATTGTGATAGGCGACCGTAGCTACCGTATAAAAACCAATCCTAAAGACGAGGAAGCCATACGCAGCACACTTAAAACCATCAACGATAAGATTGTTGAATTTAAAACCCAGTTTGCCGGCAAGGATATGCAGGACTATATTGCTATGGTGATGATCTGGTATGCTACACAGGCAGGTTCAGAAAAAACTCCCGGTCTGGAAAAAGAAATAACTGATGTGTTGAATAAGATTGAGCAGCAACTTGACAAGGTTACATGAGAAATTACAGTAACGTAGCCCTTTGATTCTGCTCCACAACTTTCTACAAACAAATTACTTATCTTCGTTAATTAAACATCTCATTAAACATAAATATGCGTAAAGAGGAGTTGTATATGATTTTGAACCGATTTAAAACAGAAACAATCAATGGACCCGATTATAATTTACATGATCATTGGCGCTGCTGCGCTGATACTGGGCATAATACTGGGTAAACTGGTATTTGCCAAAAACACAAAAAAACAGGTTGAGGAAGCAGAACAACAGGCCCAAAAAATAATTGCCGACGGGCAATTACAAGCCGAAACCCTTAAAAAGGAAAAGCTTTTAGAAGCCAAGGAAAAATTTGTACAGCTTAAAAGCGATCACGACCGTGATGTGATGCAACGCAACCAGAAAATGGTTGATGGAGAAAACCGCATCAAACAAAAAGAACAATCACTCAATCAAAAAGATCAGAATCTTGAAAAACAGATAAAGGAAAATGATGCGATTAAGGAAAATCTAAACCGTCAGATTGAGATTGTAAACACCAAGCGTACTGAACTGGAAAAACACCAGGAAGAACATATCCGTCGCCTTGAAAAAGTGGCAGGCCTGAGTGCCGATGATGCTAAAGCTCAGTTGATTGAAAGCCTGCGCCAGGAAGCCAATACCAAAGCCTTGGTTATTCAGCAGGAAATTATTGAAGAAGCTAAATTAAAAGCTACCAAAGAGGCCCGTAAAATAGTTATTCAAACTATACAACGTACAGCTGCCGAAGCTGCTATTGAAAACGCCATTACCGTATTTAATCTGGAAAGCGACGAAATAAAAGGCTCAATCATTGGCCGTGAGGGACGTAATATACGTGCCATTGAAGCCGCTACCGGTGTTGACCTCATTGTTGATGACACACCTGAAGCAATTGTTCTTTCTTCATTTGATCCGTTACGCAGGGAGATTGCCCGTTTATCGTTGCAGCGCCTGGTAAGTGATGGTCGCATTCATCCGGCACGTATTGAAGAAGTGGTTGAAAAAACAAAAAAACAGATTGACGACCAGGTGATGGAAATTGGCGAACGTACCGCTATGGAACTTGGTGTTCATGGTCTGCATAAAGAACTGATAAGAATGGTGGGGCGGATGCGTTTCCGGTCGTCTTATGGTCAAAATTTATTAATGCACAGCCGTGAAACAGCTAATCTTTGTGCTATCATGGCGTCGGAGCTTGGCATGAATGCAAAACTGGCTAAAAGGGCAGGTTTACTACATGACATTGGAAAAGTGCCTGATGAAGAAACTGAATTAAGTCATGCACTGTTGGGTGCTAAACTTGCTGAGAAATATGGCGAAAATCCTGCTGTGGTAAACGCTATTGGTGCTCACCACGATGAAATGGAAATGCAATATGTAATTTCTCCTATCATCCAGGCATGTGATGCTATCAGTGGAGCAAGGCCAGGCGCAAGGCGTGAGATTATGCAGCAATACATTCAGCGTATCAAAGATCTGGAAAATCTTGCCATGAATTACACAGGCGTTGAAAAAGCTTATGCCATACAGGCCGGACGTGAGCTAAGGGTTATTGTGGAGGCAGATAAAGTAACTGACGGCGACAGCGATAAATTAAGTTTTGAAATAGCACAGAAAATTCAAACAGAAATGACTTTTCCTGGTCAGATAAAAGTAACTGTTATCAGAGAGAAGAGAAGTGTGAATGTGGCGAGGTAGTATTGAGTATAAGGTACTAAGTATATGGATTAAAGAAGTCAACTTTTTTAAAGTTGACTTCTTTTTTTGGATACAATTTAAATATCACTTCTATTTTGTGTAGGTGATTTTTGCTGCAGTAAACGTATAAGGCTGGTTACAGCTACAGTCGCAGTTTCTTTTTTCAAAAGATAAATTACCATTGTCTTCCAGCTTTATAATAATTGATGTGTTGGGTACAGGAGCTCCATAATAATAAAGCGGATTATAGCAAAACACCTGTCCGTTATTGGTAACAGATGTAAAGGGCCTGTCAACCACACCGGTTGTTACCGGCAAAAAATTATACACATCCGATGCCAGCCCCGAAACGCCCGATCCGATAGAAATACGCAGTTTTGCAGGTTCTACATTGTCTTTTACAAAGGCAATATGAGCATCTTCGGGAGATCGTGGAGCACCTTGCTTATACCAGTTTCCCTGTAAAGTTCCCGCTACATCATGATTTATTTCTCCGCAAAGTGGTGTTGTCGTTCGTCTTATTGTTCCGGTAGTATTCCCTAGCTTAAGTTCTAACAAAGCCTTGGCTGTAGCGTTAAAATAATCGAGCGGACATACGGCAATATTGTTTACTGTAAACCCCATGTCTATCGCAAACTGGCTGATTGTTTCATTACCGGCACCAATCACATTGCCTGCGGACACATCTAATGAAACTGCTTTACGACAATACTCAATATTAGTTCCACCGGTTGAGTAAATTTCGCAACTGGCGCCGCTGAATCCAGCTGCAGCAGTTTCAAGTAATGGTGATAAGGAAGATAAATGTGAAAAATAGAGTACAGTACCTGCCGGATCTCCCATATCAATCCTATAGTCACTGGTTTCGCCAACCGTACCGGGGTTATTACGAAAGCGTGAAATTTGAAAAATATGCAGATTACCTGGGGCCTTTACTGGGACAGCAGCACCTGGCGTTTTAAAATAGATATACATATGATCCGTAGGAAACGTATGTCCGGGAGGATTAAGATTGCCCAAGGGGACCAACCCTGCAATTACAGATGTATCTACCAGGCTGATACTCAGGCTACCGGTGCTTATTTGGTATGATGGAGCATCGTCACTTTTATTACAGGCTGTAAATACACTTAGATAAAGAGAACTTATTAATATTGAAGCAATAATTTTTTTCATAAGACAATAGTTGTTGAATAATGTTATAATCAATATTTGGGAACATGTTTTATATGTCCTGCAGGTAAAACTAAACTTATGCAGTACTGTATCAACCACATCAATATGTAGTAAACCTGGCTTCTGGCTGTATTTTTCAATAAACCATTGCCTATAACAAAAAATGATACATTTAGCCTATAGACTCCGGGTTGTAAAAATTTTCAATAAAGCTGAAAAAAACTCAAAACTCATAACTCATAACTCAAAACTTTCCCCTACCTTTGCCGTCCGTAAAAAAATCATACTAATATGAACGCAGTAGCATTTGTTCATGAACAACTGGACACAAAAGGAAAAGCAAAGCTTCCAAATTTTAAAGCAGGCGATAACGTAACTGTTAATTATAAGATTGTAGAGGGTACCAAAGAGCGTATTCAGAGCTTTAAAGGCGATGTAATTAAGCGTCAGGGAACCGGTGCAACAGCCTCATTTACAGTACGTAAAATGAGCGATGGTGTGGGTGTTGAACGTTTATTCCCCGTATTTTCTCCAAATATTGACAGCGTTGTGTTACACAAGGTTGGTAAGGTAAACCGTGCCAAGCTTTATTACCTGCGTGACAGAAGCGGAAAAAGTGCCCGTATCAGCGAAAAAAGAAGGGCTGTGGCAAAAAAATAAGTCATTACTTAAATTTATTATAAAAGGCAAAAGTTTAAATTTTTGCCTTTTTATTTTGCATAATACAAAAAATGGTATTATCATTGCCCCAGCAACAAAATCGTAATCCTTCGAGAAAACTTTACCCCAAGGTTAATTAAACTTAGCTTTTTTCATTAAAAATCATTTAACCATGAGAAGGATTGTTCTTTCACTGATTGTTGTATTTACAGTAGTAGTATTAGTTTCATGTGCCAGGGGTATTTCTCCAGAGCAGGCAGCCAATGGCAAAGCCAAATGCGGCAAGAATTATATTCGTTAATTCCGGTCTTTTTAATGCATGTTGTTTGTAATCGTTAAACAGCGGTTAACTTAGTTGTATTAATTAACGGGCTAAATCATTATTTGATTTATCTTTGCCCTCTAAATTATTATTATGACTTTATCTGTTTTAAACAACATCTTTTTATTATCAATGCCCGGTGGCAGCGAGTGGATACTTATCATTATTGTGGTATTGCTGATGTTTGGCGGTAAAAAAATACCCGAACTGATGAGAGGTATTGGCCGTGGAATGCGTGAATTTAATGATGCCAAAAACAATGTGAAGACGGAGATTGAGGAAGGCATGAAAGAAAAAGACAACAAATAAAATTATCAGTACAGCAGGAATTGATTATTCCGGTATATCGGCTGAAGTGAACCTGTTATAGCAGGGAACACTTCAGCCGATTGTATATAAACTCAATCAGCAGTTATAGTATGTTTTCCTTTACAGATATAAATCACTATCAGCAGCAATTACTCAATGGTAATACCAGTGCCGTTGAAGTGGTTACGCATTACCTGCAGCAAATTAAAGCTGCAAACAAGCTTAATGCATTTACTGAAGTATATGCCGATGAAGCATTGCAACAGGCAGCCGTACTGGATGAGAAAATAAAGAAAGGGCATAACCTTAAAAAGCTTCATGCTGTGGTGATAGCCATTAAAGATGTTATCTGTTATAAAGACCATAAGGTTACGGCAGCATCAAAAATGCTTGAAGGTTTTACCAGTTTATATTCTGCCACAGCTGTGCAACGGTTACTGGATGAAGATGCCATCATCATTGGCAGTTGCAACTGCGATGAATTTGCCATGGGCAGCAGTAACGAAAACTCGGTGTATGGTAACGTACTGAATGCATTGGATAATACTAAGGTTCCGGGTGGTTCATCGGGTGGAAGTGCTGTTGCTGTGCAGGCTGGTTTATGTATGGCCGCTTTAGGCAGCGATACCGGAGGCTCGGTACGGCAACCTGCAGATTTTTGCGGTATCATTGGCCTCAAACCAACTTATGGAAGGCTAAGCCGCTATGGTTTGCTGGCTTACGCTTCTTCTTTCGATCAGATTGGAATTTTCAGCCGTTCAATAGATGATACTGCATTATTACTGGAGATAATGAGCGGGTCAGATGAGTATGACAGTACAGCTATGCAGTTGGCAGTTAATAGTTGGCAATTATCAGCAGACTTTAAAAATCAGCGACCTGAAAAATATAAAATTGCTTATTTTAAAGAAGCTCTTCATCATCCTTCTCTCGATAAGGAAATACAAGAAAATATCCTAAGTACGCTGGAAACCCTAAGATCAGAAGGGCACACGGTTACCGAAATTGATTTCGACCTGCTGGAATATGTTGTGCCTGCCTATTATGTTTTAACTACCGCCGAAGCCAGCAGCAACCTCAACAGGTATGATGGCACCCGCTACGGCCACCAGACTAAAGCCGGTATAACAGATTTAACAGAGTTTTATAAGCAAACCAGAGCCGAGGGTTTTGGCAAAGAAGTACAACGCCGCATCATGCTGGGAACATTTGTTTTAAGTAGTGGATATTACGATGCTTATTTTAGTAAAGCACAGCAGGTTCGCCAAATGCTGGTAGATAAAACAACGGCTATATTTGCTGATTATGATGCAGTTATAATGCCCGTGAGTCCATCTACTGCTTTTCCGATAGGCGATAAATCAGAAGACCCGGTAACCATGTACCTGGCCGATATTTTTACTGTTTTTGCCAATTTAACGGGAATCCCGGGTATTGCCATTCCGCTGTTTAAACATAGTAACGGTATGCCCTTTGGCCTGCAGATTATGTGTAAAAAATCAGATGAACTAACTTTGCTTCAACTGGCTGATTATCTAATGAAAAATACAGCAGTTACAACAGCATAAATACATGAAGAAATTATTTTCCATAATTGTTTTACAAATGCTTTTACTTACGGTAAAAGCGGATAACCGTATGGAGATTATGCAACAACCTCCTGTTGTTGATACTGGAGTTGTACCCGACCCCATTGAAGATGAAATAATTTCTGAAGTAATAAAAACAAAAGCACCTCCGCAAAAAGAAAAAGTTCAGTATTTCAGCCAGGTAACCAAATATGGTTTTAAAAACCTTTTTGCCCAATACAATTACAATCCGGCACTGCCCTATTCGTCTCAGGTTAATCCCAATGCCGAAAGTTATATGCAGGATTATCTGAAAGCACATACTAAAAGTCTTACCAGTATGAAGAGTTGGGGGCAGCCATATTTTACCCTGATTGATAATATACTTTCGCAATATGGTTTGCCCCGTGAGTTAAAATACCTGGCTGTTATTGAAAGTAATTTAAGCACACGTGCTACCAGTTGGGTAGGTGCCGGTGGTCCATGGCAATTTATGCCTTACACCGCCAGAGATTATGGATTGGTGGTAAATAATGTACTGGACGAAAGAAGAGATTACTACAAAAGTACCCATGCTGCAGCAAGGTATCTGCTTACTTTATATGGACAGATGAAAGACTGGCTGCTTGTAATTGCAGCCTATAATGGTGGCCCCGGCAGGGTTTACAGCGCTATCAAAAAAAGCGGTAGCCGTAATTTCTGGAACCTGCAATATTATTTGCCTGCCGAAAGCCGTAACCATGTAAAGAAATTTATTGCCACACATTATATTATGGAAGGTACTGGTGGAGTAACTACTGCCGTGAATTTATCAGGTAATTACGATCCCAGGGGCGGTGTAAACTCGTATGATGCCAAACCCAATTTAACTGAGGAAGAATTAAGCACTGCAGCAACGCAAAGTATAACAGGTAAATACAACTCATTCATCATAGCCAAAAACCTGGCCATGGATATTGTTTCTTTTAACCGATACAACCCCGACTTTGATAATATGATGAGTATTAACGGCAATTACGACCTTCGTTTGCCTGCCGATAAGATGCAGCTTTTTCTGGCTAATAAATATGTTATACTGAACGAGTGTGTGCAATTATTGCTGGGTGATAATCCGCCGCCACCATCTAATCAATCTACTACTTATCCTGCACCAAAGAAAGGAAGGAAAGGAGGGTAAAATAAGTTTGGGTTTATACAATGGCTACATATCTGAGATAAGACATAATAAAAGCTACTTTAAAGATAACACTTCCATCATCGCCTCCGCCTTCAGCAAACTCTCTTCATATTCCTGCTCAGCATCGCTGTTATAAGTAATACCGCCACCCGCTTGAAAAGAAATGTATTTTTCAGCTGCATTATAAAGCATACTGCGGATAACAACATTAAAATCAAATTCACCACCAGGCTTTACATAACCTATTGCACCAGAAAATAAGCCTCGTTTAGTTTGTTCAAATTCTTCAATCAGTTCCATCACCCTTTTTTTAGGGGCTCCTGTCATGGAACCCATCGGGAACGTAGCTTTTATGCAATCTATCCAGTTCAGTTCATCTTCAACTTCACCGCTGATGGTGCTGATCATTTGATGTACCTGCGGAAAACTGTACAGGCCAAACAGTTCATCTACCTGTACCGTACCCGGTTTGCAAATGCGACTCAGATCATTTCTCACCAGGTCAACGACCATTACATTTTCGCTTTTTTCTTTAGCACTCTGCCGTAAATAATTTTTAGCCGATTCATCTGCTGCCTTATCAGTTAAATTTCTTTTGGTTGTACCTTTTATAGGTTGCGAAAAAATACGGTTTCCTTTTTTTTGCATATACCTTTCGGGGCTTGCACATAAACAGTAGCAGTCGTTTAGTTTATAAAAAGCCGAAAAAGGATTAGGCGATAGTTCAGTTAACTGATTATAAGTAAACAAGGGATCAATAACTGCATCTTCAGCAAAAAATTCCTGGCAAAAATTAATTTCGTAACAATCGCCCCTTAAAATATGCTGCTTCAGTTTTTTAATGATCTGCAGGTAATCTTCTTTTTTTATTCTGGATTGAACAGCAGCCCTGCATTTTTCCTTTTCGGTAATAATTGCCGGGTATGATATAATAGCCTTATAAATTACTGAAGCATCTCCTTCGCAAAATATCTGCACAGCTTTACTATCCAGTTGTAAAACAATCTCGGGAACAAAAAAATGCAGATCGGTGAAACCGATACCATCTTTGTGAAGAGACTGCAATCCTTCAGTTTCATTTTTTAAATCGTAGCCAAAATGTCCAAAAAGCCATTCATTGGTATGTACATTGTAAAATTGCTGGAGGTCGTTAAAAGCCTGCCCTGCCTGCACTTCGATACTGGCTTTACTGCCTGCCGCCAGCAAACATTCAAAAGCAGGTTTACTGAAATCGTATTGCTGGTTATCCAGTAAACAAAAAATGTTGAACCGGTTTACCCAGTTCAACATTTGTATCTTAAAAACAGTATAATCTTTTACAGGAAAAGAATTCATTTTTTTCATGCTTATTTTCCCCGTTTCAGGCAACTGTACTAAAAATCATCATCGTCATCATCAAAATCATCGTCATCATCAAAATCAAGCCCCAGGTCATCATCTACTTTAAAATCATCCTCGTCATCATCTTTTGCCTTCTTACCTTTTTTGGCCGGCGCTTTTTTTCCACCTTTAGGCACATCAAATTCATCAAAATCCGGATCCCAGTCATCCTCTTCTTCTACCTTATCCCAATCGTCTTCTACGTCTACATCATCGTCATCATCTCCCTTCTTTTTCTTTGGTGAAGATTTTTTCTTTGGCGACGGGATAACATCATCGTCATCATCAAAGTCATCATCATCATCGTCGTCGTCATTTTTGTGTTTAGGCGATTTTTTTGCAGCCTCAATTACAGTTGCAAAACCTGTAGTTACAGTTTCGGTTATTGTACTTTCAGATGTTAATATCATAATTCAAAAAATGGATTAATACTGTAAAATTTCCAAGAGTTTTTTAAATAGCCAAAAATATTGGCTGTTTTTTTTAATTTTTTTATGCTGTCACTAGTTGATCCCTGCCCGGACCATTGCTGATATACTTTACCGGCACTCCCAGAAACTCGTTCAGGTAGCTGATATAGCTCTTCATTTCTGCTGGAAGTGCACTAAAATCCCTGATTTCTGTTATATCTTTCTGCCAGCCGGTAAAAGATTTATATACGGGTTCAATATCAACCTTATTCATCTGAAAAGGTACATAATTTTTCTCTTCTCCATTTACGGTATAGCCGTTACATACTTTCAGTTCTTCCAGGCTGTCTAATATATCAGCCTTGGTCATAATAATTTGTGTAACACCGTTTATCATGCATGCAAACTGCAGTGCTACTAAATCAATCCAGCCGCAACGGCGTGGCCTGCCGGTGGTAGCTCCAAATTCTTTTCCAATGGTACGTATTTTTTCTCCGGTTTCATCGTGCAGTTCTGTTGGGAACGGCCCGCTGCCTACCCTGGTACAATAGGCTTTGGAAATACCGAACACTTCTTTGATCTTTTGCGGCGCTATACCTAAACCGGTACAGACACCGGCAGATATGGTATTGCTGCTTGTAACAAATGGGAAGGTTCCAAAATCAACATCCAGCATACTGCCTTGTGCACCTTCCGCTAAAACTTTTTTCCCTTTTTGTATTTTTTCGTTGATGAAATACTCGCCATTTACAATTTTAAACTCACGTAAAAATTCCATAGCCTCAAAAAATTCTTCTTCCCAGGCATTTATATCTTCCTGAAAATTAAAATTATCCAGCAGGCGCTGGTGCTTCATCCGCAGCTTGATATAATCGGTTGTAAAACTCTTATCTAATAAATTACCCACACGCAGGCCATTGCGGCCTGTCTTATCCATATAAGCCGGGCCAATACCTTTTAAAGTACTGCCGATTTTTTCGTTGCCTTTAGAAAGCTCGCTGGCTTTATCCAATGCACGGTGAGTGGGTAAAATAAGATGTGCCCTTTCGCTGATAAACATATTTTTTTTGTAGTCAACGCCAAAGGCAGCTACATTAGCACATTCTCTTTTTAAGGTAACCGCATCAAGCACAACACCATTTCCAATCAGGTTGGTTTTATCCTCATGAAAAATACCGCTGGGAATCTGGTGCAGTACGATTTTCTTTCCTTCTACATATAATGTATGCCCTGCATTAGGACCGCCCTGGAACCGGGCAATAACATCATAGTTCTTGGCAAAATAATCAACGATTTTACCTTTGCCTTCATCGCCCCATTGCATACCCAGAATTACGTCTACCATGTACTATCTAATTATTTTAAGATTGAAGATTTAAAAACAGCCGTAAAAATAAAATGAAATAGTTCAACCACCTAATATGATATTGGGTTGTTTGAAAATTGGGGAGAAAGTCTGACAGGAATAATTTACGCCACTTTTAGCATACTCAGTTTACTGCTGCTGAATTTGCGCTGTGCATACTCCAGTGTTACTTCAAATTCTTTTACTTTTTGAGAAGGTAATTCGTACATGGCGTCGGTAAGGATACTTTCGCAGATACTGCGGAGGCCACGGGCACCCAATTTATATTCCATGGCTTTTTCAACCATAAAGTCAAAAACAGCAGGTTCAAATTTCAGTTCAATCCCTTCTATATCGAATAAACGGGTAAACTGTTTTATCAATGCATTTTTAGGTTCGGTTAAAATGTTACGGAGCGTAGCCGCATCCAAGGGGTTTAAATAAGTTACCACCGGTAAGCGACCAAGCAGCTCGGGTATTAAGCCAAAATGTTTAAGGTCAACAGCATTTACAAAGTGTAACAAATTATCCTGTTGATATTCCTGTAACTCTTTATTTACATTAAAGCCGATGGCATTGGTATTTACCCGGCGTGCAATAATTTTATCTACACCATCAAAAGCACCGCCGCAAATAAAGAGGATGTTCTGTGTATTTACTTTTATTAATTTTTGTTCGGGATGTTTACGGCCGCCTTGTGGAGGCACAAGCACTTCTGTACCTTCAAGCAGTTTCAGTAAACCCTGTTGTACACCTTCGCCGCTTACATCTCTTGTAATAGACGGATTATCGCTTTTACGGGCAATCTTATCAATCTCATCAATAAAAACAATTCCTTTTTCGGCAGCGGGTACATCGTAGTTACAGGCCTGTAACAAACGGCTGAGCATGCTTTCCACATCTTCGCCTACATAACCGGCCTCGGTAAATACAGTAGCATCTACAATGGCAAAAGGTACGTTCAGCATACGGGCAATTGATTTTGCCAATAAGGTTTTACCAGTACCGGTTTCGCCAACCATGATGATATTACTTTTTTCAATCTCCACATCATTCTCTACTTTCTGATTCAGTCTTTTATAATGATTGTACACCGCAACGGATAATATCTTTTTGGCATCTTCCTGTCCTATTACATATTCATCCAGGAATTTTTTTATTTCAATAGGTTTTCTAACAGTTAATTTATGGGCCTGGGCCGGATGTTGTTTATTATCTTTTGCTGTGCCCAGTTCCTGTTCTATTATTTCTTCGGCATGCTCTACACAGTTTTCGCAGATATGGCCATCCTGCCCTGCAATAAGGATCTTAACCTCATCGCGGTTGCGGCCGCAAAATGAACAATGTAAAGTTTGTTGTTTAGCCATTTGATTAAAGCAGTTTTTACTGCATTTCTGATTAAGTAGCTGTAAAGTTAACAAAAACTAACTTACTGCAGCATTAAGACAACATCGCTGTATATAACGTTGCTTTTGAAATGTTATGATATTAAAAAAGCCTCAATTGAGGCTTTTAATTACTTTATAATTATTTTCTGCTATATCTTATCTAAAACGCCGTCTACAATACCATATGCAACAGATTCTTTAGCGTCCATCCAGTAATCACGGTCAAAATCTTTCATCACTTTTTCAACGGTTTGTCCGCAGTTTTTTGCCAGAATTTCGGCACCCATCAGTTTAGTTTTTTTTATCTGCCCTGCCATAATTTCCAGGTCGGCACTGGTACCCTGGCCGCCGCCACTTGGCTGGTGTATCATTACTTCGCCGTTAGGAAAAATAAAACGCTTGCCTTTTGCCCCGCCACTCAGTAAAATGCTGCCCATACTGGCAGCCATGCCCATACAAACTGTACTTACCGGCGAGCTTATCATTTGCATGGTATCGTAAATAACCATTCCGCTGGTAACCATTCCGCCCGGGCTGTTAATGTAGAAAGTAATTTCTTTACCGGGATCAATAGCTTCCAGATACATTAAACGGTTGGTAATGTCCTTTGCACTTTTGTCATCTACTACGCCCCATAAAAAAACTTTACGTTGCTCAATAAATTTTTTATCGAACTGCCAGCTGCTCATCATTTTTTCCATTGGGTTTTCCGGAACGCTTTCGGGAGCATCATCATCATCAAAACGGGTATTGTTGTTTTTATAAAAATTCATGTTGATAGATTATTTATTTGTGTTGATTTCGTTACTGGTTCCGAATCCGCCGAAAGACGGGTTCTTACTTTTCTTTCTTTTGCTTTTTGGCGTTCATGAATAATACTTCATCAATCAGGCCATAACCCTTTGCTTCAGTTGAAGTCAGCCATTTATCCCTGTCACAGTCTATTGCAACTTTATCAACCGGCTGATCGGTATGGTATGCAATGATCTCATACAGTTCCTGCTTAACTTTTTTTACTTCATTAACGGTGATCTCAATATCACTTGCCTGCCCGCCTGCTCCTGCGCTGGGTTGGTGCATCATAATACGGCTGTGTTTTAATGCTGTACGTTTTCCCTTAGCACCTGCACACATCAAAACCGCTCCCATACTGGCTGCCATGCCGGTGCAAATAGTTGCTATATCGGGTGTGATGAACTGCATGGTATCGTACATTCCTAAACCTGCATACACACCGCCGCCAGGACAGTTGATATACATTTGAATATCCCTTGTACGGTCAGTACTTTCTAAAAATAATAATTGTGCTGTAACAATATTTGCCACTTCATCATTAATAGGATAACCCAGGAAGATGATCCTGTCCATCATTAAACGGCTGTAAACATCCATCACAGCTACATTCATCGGACGCTCTTCAATAATGTTGGGCGTAAGGTTGGTTACATTATGTTTTACATAAGCATCAAGCGCATTACTGCTGATTCCTTTATGCTTCACAGCATATTTTTCAAATTCTTTTCCAAAGTTCATATGAAAGTGGTTCTGTTTTTAAAATGTAATCGTTAGCAAATATAGTTGATTGTATTACCTTAAAAAAAGTAACAAAAATTATTTTAATCTCTACTTCTGCTCTGGTAAATAAGAATATATTGTACTAACATAGCTATAGAAGCAAGTGCGGCTACCACATATGTTAATGCCGCCCATTTTAAAGCATCTTTTGCTTTAGTATGTTCGGTGCCTCTTGTAATATGTGTAGTATCCAGCCATTTCAAGGCCCTGGCCGATGCATCAAATTCAACCGGTAAAGTAATTATGGTGAACAAAGTGGTTACAGCAAACAAAACGATACCCGCCAGTAAAATGTTTGGATTACCGCCGCCAAAACCTAAAAAACCTAAGCCTATTATTATTATCCATTGCGATAAAGTACTGCTGATCTTAACCGCAGGTACCAACTTACTTCGCAGCATCAGCATAGAATAGGCCGTAGCATGTTGTACAGCGTGCCCACATTCATGCGCTGCCACAGCGGCAGCAGAAACGGTTTTACCTGCGTAAACATCTGGGCTAAGGTTTACGGTTTTATTTACAGGGTTGTAATGATCTGACAAAAATCCATCAACAGAAATTACTTTAACATCGTAAATACTATTATCTCTCAGCATTTTTTCAGCTATTTCTTTTCCGCTGAGTCCGCTGCTGGTTGGTACTTTGCTGTATTCTGAAAATTTACTTTTTAACTGATATTGAACAGCCATGCCTATAAGCATAAAAACAACCGATACAAGTATTATTCCGATAGTCATTTTAAAAAATTTGTTTCTGATTAATTCGCAAACAGCAAGCCAAATAATTTTTATGCCATTTCGGCAATTATCAAATAAAAAAGGAGAGAATTGCTTCTCTCCTTTTAGTATACTTATTTAAATCTTAAGATTTATATTGAGCAGTTAATCCTGCAGCCAGTTCTGTCATTTTCTTCAAACTCTCATCATTCAAAACACCTTTTTTAAACTCAGCCATTATCTCAGGATGTTTATTGTCCATTTCCATTAAGAAATGATCCTCAAATGCTTTTACATTTTTTACCGCAACTTCTTTCAATAATCCTTGAGTACCCAGGTAAATAATTGCAACCTGCTTTTCTACAGTAAACGGAGAATACTGAGGCTGCTTAAGAATTTCCACGTTACGGGCGCCTTTATCAATTACGTTCTTAGTTGCAGCATCCAGGTCACCACCAAATTTAGAGAAAGCTTCAAGTTCACGGTAAAGTGCCTGATCCAGTTTTAAGGTACCAGCCACTTTTTTCATTGATTTGATCTGTGCATTACCACCCACACGACTTACCGAGATACCCACGTTGATAGCAGGTCGGATACCGGCGTTAAACAGGTTACCTTCCAGGAAAATCTGTCCGTCGGTAATTGAAATTACGTTAGTAGGAATATAGGCCGATACGTCACTTGCCTGTGTTTCAATAATTGGCAGGGCTGTTAAAGAACCTCCACCTTTTACCAAATGCTTGATTGATTCTGGTAAGTCGTTCATCTGCGCAGCAATTTCATCTTTAGAAACCACTTTTGCAGCTCTTTCCAGTAAACGGCTATGCAGGTAGAATACATCACCTGGATAAGCCTCACGACCCGGTGGACGACGTAATAAAAGAGACACCTCACGATAAGCAACCGCCTGCTTTGATAAATCATCATAGATGATCAATGCCGGGCGGCCGGTATCACGGAAGAACTCACCAATTGCAGCTCCGGCAAATGGTGCGTAGAACTGTAACGGAGCAGGATCGGATGCAGAAGCCGCAACAATAGTTGTGTATTCCATTGCACCGTACTCTTCCAAAGTCTTCATGATACCTGCAATGGTAGAAGCTTTCTGACCAATTGCTACATATATGCAATAAACAGGTTTCCCTGCTGCAAAAAATTCTTTTTGGTTGATGATGGTATCAACAGCAATAGCCGTTTTACCGGTCTGACGATCACCAATAATCAACTCACGTTGGCCACGGCCAATAGGAATCATCGCATCAATGGCTTTAATACCCGTTTGCAATGGCTCTTTTACCGGCTCACGGAAAATTACACCAGGTGCCTTACGCTCCAGTGGCATTTCATATAATTCGCCTTTAATTGGACCTTTACCATCAATTGGTTCGCCCAATGTATTAATAACACGTCCGCTCATTCCTTCTCCTACTTTAATAGAAGCGATCTCACCGGTACGCTTTACTTTATCACCTTCTTTAATTTCACTGCTGTCACCCATCAATACTACACCCACATTATCTTCTTCCAGGTTAAGGGCAATTGCTTTTACCCCGTTATCAAACTCCACCAGTTCACCCGAACGAACGTTGTTCAGTCCGTAAACACGGGCAATACCATCACCCACCTGCAAAACTGTACCCACTTCTTCCAAACTGGCACCTGCATTAAAATTGCTTAATTGCTGGCGAAGGATCGCTGAAATCTCGTCTGGTTTTATTTCTACCATAATTGTAAATTGATATTTTTATTAAAAGGCCTTTTTTAAGGCTGCAAAGGTAGGGGAACAGTGGCGGAATGGCAAAAAAAGAGGGGCTCAAATTGAAAAAAAACAGCAGCCTGATACATTATACTTCATTCTGATGTAAAAGAGAAGGTTTCTATATAAAAAACTACCTTTCTAAGTCTGAACTTTCAAAAGGTAGCATTTGTCCCCAATGTAATTTTTTTAATTATTGCGACGCACTTTAGGCCGTTGATTCTGCCGTGGATTATTATTTACCCTATTCTTCAATTTTTCCCTGAACTCAGTTTCCATCCTGAAAAAACGTTCACAGCGGCTTGCACCGATTATTTTGCTGAAATTATCCTGGTATTTCTTTTTAATGTCCAAACGGGCCTGTTGTTTTTCCAGTTCAGGCAAATCTTTTCTTATACCCTTAAGTTCGGCAGTAAACTGCGTGTGAACCGGCCAGAATTTCTGGGCCTCATCAGGTGTAAATTGTAATTGTTGCGATACATAAGCAACATACAGAGCCTGTATTTTTTCCTGCTTGCTCTGGTCATCAGCACCCTGGTTATCCTGGGCAAAAGCCCATGAGAAACCACCTGCCAACATAATCAATATGAGTATATATTTTTTCATCACTGTTATTTAATTTGTGAGATCATCTAAATTAATACTGTTAAGGTATTTATCAAGCGCTTTATCATCCAGCAGGTAATCTTCCTGCGATGGCAGTTCATTATCATCAACACTATTGGCTACAAAAGCTGCATTAATATCTGTACCATTTGCCTCCAGGTATTTTACAATATCTGCATCCGAAATTTTTGCCAGCTCCTGATCAACATTCTCTATCTGCATACCGGCAGTTACATAATCGGGTAAAATTTTATCGCCTGTTTCGCCGGTAAATTTAAATACAGCAAGGGCCATTACTCCGATAAAAGCTGCTGCTACAGCATATTTAAAGAAATTACTGCTGCGCCTTTGCATGGTAACAACTTTAGGCTGCGGTTTTATATTGGCAAGTACTTGATCTGCTGAATTTTGAAAATACCCTTGTGGTACTTCATATACATTTTCGTTTTGAATACTGTACAACATAGGCGACAAGGTCCTTATTTCTGTACCAGCATCTTCAACATCTATTGTATTTATTTTCTGTAAAACACTATCAGCTAAAGAATCGAAATAACCTTCGGGTACAGTATAAACATTTTCAGTTTGAGCGACAACCAGCAAAGGAGATAATGCTGCTATTTCTGTTACAGCATTTTCAGCATCCTGTGCTTTTATTTTATTCATAATAGAACCAGCCAATGAATCAAAATAATCCGCAGGTACATCTGTGCCTGCTAAGGTTGCCTGAGCTGGAAAATCATTTTCACTTGCAATACCTGCCATAATATCCGTACTCAAGTACTTAAAATATCCATCAGGAACAGTAAAAACATTTACTTTTTCAATAGCGGCTACAGTGGCACTCAGCTCTTTTAATTCATTCAATATGTCAATCCTGTTTTCCATCTACCCTATTCAGACTGTTTTTATTGCTTTAAGTTTAACTATTCAATATAAAATCCTCAATTTTTTTTACTGCATGATGATAACTGGCTTTTAAGGCACCCTCACTGGTTTCCAGCACTTTACTCATTTTCTCATAGGGCATTTCATCATAATATCTCAAATTAAATACGGCCCGTTGTTTTTCTGGTAACTGCTGAATGGCTGCCTGCAGTTTCCATTCCAGTTTGTTAGCATCAAAATGCTTTTCGGCTTTTAGCTTATTACTTAAACCCGTTTCTACATCGCTAAATGAAACCGAAGCCCGTTTTTTCTCTTTTTCGAGAAAAGTAAGGCATTCATTAGTAGCTATACGATAAAGCCAGGTATATAACTGGCTGTCTTCCCTGAAGTTTTCTAATGCATTCCATACTTTAATGAACATGTTCTGCAACACATCATTTGCATCATCATGACTAACCACCATACGGCGTATATGCCAGTAAAGTTTTTCCTGGTACTTTTTTAAAATGAGCGTAAAACTGCGTTCTTTGGTGGCAGGCTCCCTGAACTGCATGAGCAGTTCTTTATCGTCAATGTTTTCAGTCATAATGGTTGAGCATAAATAAAAAACCAATCTTAGTGCTTCGCTGCAGCAATTTAATTAATTACCGGTAAACAACGAAGCTCTGGTAAGATTGGTTTGTATCAGAAAAGTTTAATTGTTATTTCCTGGAAATGGCTTTCTCTGCTGCTGCAACTATAAAATCAGTATCCAAGCCATATTTTTTTAACAGTTCCAATGGTTTTCCACTTTCGCCAAATGTATCATTGGTACCAATATACTCAATGGGTATAGG
>JBATAS010000420.1:0-1698 GCA_049661965.1 Ferruginibacter sp.
GCCTACGACCGCAGTGAACTGATTGAAGCGGCTATCGGCAACATTAAGGTAAAACTGGTTGAAGAAATGGCTGTGGTGGCGCTGATCGTTATCATCTTTCTTTTTCACTGGCGTAGTGCATTAAGCATCATTATTCAGATTCCGATAACCATTGCTATCAGTTTCATCCTGCTGAATATGTTTGGTATATCCTCCAATATCATGTCACTAACAGGTATTGCCCTGGCTATCGGTGTAATTGTAGACAATGGAATTATTATGAGTGAGAATGCCTACCGGCATTTATCAGACTATCAAAATCAACACAGCCCTAAATCCTAAGCAATGAAAAAATTGTTCAATAAACTAAAACGTAAACAAACCTACTACCGTATTCCGGAGTTGGAAAGGATGCGGTTGATTGAAAAAGCCAGCATACAGGTGTCAAGGGGTGTATTCTTTTCTACCATTATAATCATCACTTCTTTTTTGCCGGTGTTTTTACTAACCGGCCAGGAAGGAAAACTCTTCCACCCACTGGCATTCACCAAAACATTCATCATGATTGTGGATGCGTTGCTGGTGCTAACCTTAGCCCCCGTTTTAATTTCCTTTTTTATGAAAGGGCGTTTCAGGCCCGAAACCAAAAACCCGGTAAACCGAATACTGGAAAAAATATACGAGCCGGTTATCCGTACCTGTATCAAATGGCGAAAAACAACACTGGCTGTTAACATCATTGCTTTGGCAATCAGTATTCCTATGCTGCTTAGTTTGGGTAAAGAATTTATGCCGCCACTGGATGAAGGCTCTATTTTATTCATGCCCGTTACACTCCCGGATGTTTCCAACAGTGAAGCCAAGCGGATTTTGCAAGTACAGGATAAACTAATCAAATCTGTACCGGAAGTGAAGAATGTTTTGGGCAAAGCAGGACGAGCCAACACGGCAACCGACAATTCCCCCATCAGCATGATTGAAACCATTATCCTTTTAAAACCTCAATCGGAATGGAGAAAGGGATTGAGTAAAAATGATATTATCAATGAACTCAATGCCAAGTTGCAGATACCTGGTGTTACCAACGGATGGACACAACCTATTATCAACCGTATCAATATGCTTTCCACAGGTATCCGGACTGATGTGGGTGTAAAAGTATATGGACAAAACCTCGATACCATCTATGCATTTGCCGAAAAAGTGAAGAAAGAACTGGAAGGCATTGACGGCGTAAAAGATTTGTATGTAGAACCCATTACCGGTGGCAAATATATTGACATCATTGTAAAAAGAGATGAGATTAGCCGGTACGGATTAACAGTTGATGATGTAAACAGTGTGGTGGAAATAGCATTGGGTGGTATGCGGCTTACAACAACGGTAGAAGGCAGACAGCGTTTTTCCGTCAATGCCAGGTTTGGGCAGGATTTCAGAAACAACCTTGAATCATTAAAACGCCTACAGGTGCAAACCATGAAGTACGGCCCTGTGCCATTGGAAGCAGTGGCTGATGTAAAAATTACAGAAGGTCCGCCGATGATCAATTCTGAAAATGCGATGTTGAGGGGAACAGTTTTATTTAATGTACGGGAAAGGGATTTGGGCGGTACTGTTAATGAGGCTAAAGAAAAACTGGATAAAATGATTACCAAGTTACCAAAGGGGTATTTTTTGGAGTGGAGCGGCCAGTATGAAAACCTGATACGCAGTGAAAAA
>JBATAS010000421.1:0-6298 GCA_049661965.1 Ferruginibacter sp.
AATATATTCTTTGTCAATGATAATCTTAACCATACGTGGAGCATGTGGTTTCACATCTTCTCTGGCATTAGGTGTACAAGCATACATGGCATCCAAAATATGCATACGGCCTTTTTTAGCTTGCGATAAAGCCTGGCGCATAACGTCCATGCTCAAGCCGTCAACTTTAATATCCATCTGCACACCGCAAATACCATCACGAGTACCGGTAACTTTAAAATCCATATCACCTAAATGATCTTCATCACCTAAAATATCAGTAAGAATTGCAAAATCATCTCCGGTTTTAATTAACCCCATCGCAACACCACTAACGTGTTTCTTTAATGGAACACCAGCATCCATCAGCGCCAGCGAACCGGCACAAACTGTAGCCATTGAAGATGAACCGTTACTTTCTAAAATATCACTTACCACTCTTACTGTGTAAGGATAGTCTTTACCAGGCATCATTTTCTTTAAAGAACGCATGGCAAGGTTACCATGACCAACTTCACGACGACCAACACCTCTCATCATTTTAACCTCTCCGGTTGAAAACGGTGGGAAATTATAATGCAGGAAGAAATTTGCATAAGTAGAACTGTGAGCACTTTCGGCCAATATTTCATCTAATGGAGTTCCTAAAGTAACTGTTGTAAGTGATTGTGTTTCACCACGAGTAAACAATGCACAACCGTGTGGAGTTGGTAACAAATCAGTTTCCATTTCCAGCTGACGAACATCTTCGGTACCACGGCCATCCAAACGTTTTCTGTCTTTCAAAATCATGGCTCTTACAACATCGTATTGCAAATCGCCAAAATAATGACCAATTAAAGCTTTGTCCTCGTCGGGTAATTCCTCCCCTAACATAGTTACAACTTCTTCTTTCAATGCTTTGTAGGCATCGCTTCTGTCGTGTTTTGCAGATGCTGATGCAGAAATTGCAAGTACTTTATCTTTCGCAAATGCTACAATTTTAGCTTCTAACTCTTCATTGCGGTAAGGCTTGGTGTATTCTCTTTTGGTAGTTACACCAACAGCAGCTCTCAATTCTTCCTGTGCTTTTACTTGTGCTTTAATAGCAGCATGACCAGCTTCGATAGCGTTAATCAGGTCTTCTTCCTGGCACTCGTTACTTTCACCTTCCACCATCATGATATTTTTATCAGTAGCGGCAATGATGAATTCAAAATCTGACTCAGCCATCTGGCTGCGGGTTGGGTTAATGATCATTTCGCCATTAACACGGCCAACACGTACTTCGGAGATAATTTCCTGAATGGGAATATCTGAAACGGCCAATGCAGCCGATGCAGCCAAACAAGCCATTGAATCGGGCATAATCTCATCATCAGATGAAATAAGCGATACCAATACCTGTACTTCGCACAGATAATCATCCGGAAATAAAGGCCTTAAAGCCCTGTCTATTAATCTTGAAGTAAGAATTTCGTAATCGTTTAAACGGGCTTCTCTTTTAAAGAAAGAGCCGGGGATACGACCTGCAGAGCCAAATTTTTCCTGGTAATCTACTGATAACGGGAAAAATCCTTGTCCGGGTTTTGGTTCTTTGTTAGCAACAACAGTTGCCAGTAAAATACAATTGCCCTGGCGAACGGTTACTGAACCGTCGGCCTGGCGGGCCATTTTACCAGTTTCGATGGTAACCATGCGGCCGCCACCTATATCGAAAGTAACTGATTTTGGGTTTAATAAAGACATAATTTGTTGTATGATTTGTCCCGATAGCTATCGGGAGATGATTAATACTATAAAAAGAATAATTCCCAACCAGATAAAACAGTTGGGAATCATTTATTACATAGTTGGAATAGTTTATTTACGTAAACCTAATTTCTCAATCAAGGCTCTGTAACCGGTAAGGTCGTGCTTGCTGAGGTAAGTTAACAGGCGCTTGCGCTGTCCTACCATCATCATCAGGCCTCTCTGCGAAGAGAAATCTTTTTTGTTGGTTTTCAGATGGTTTGAAATGTGGTTGATACGCTCTGTTAAAAGTGCGATCTGGCCTTCAATAGACCCTGTGTTGGTAGCTTTTGCACCAAAAGTTGTGAAAATGTCTGCTTTTTTTTCGATTGTTAAATACGGCATCTTTGTTTTTTTAATAACGTCTTTGTTATGTTTCTTTTTTAAATTGGTTGCAAAAGTACATAGAAATATTGATTTTAAGGCGGCAGATTAAGTATTTTTTTGCAATATTGCCACTGTATTCACATAAAAATTGGCTTTGTTGATAAAACGAGGCCAATTCGCTCAAAACCAGTTAACCAAAAGCCTTTGAAAAGGATTGTTTTTACGGTAACCAACGATTTAAATTACGATCAGCGAATGATCCGTATCTGTAGCTCGTTGGAGTCAGCCGGTTATAATGTCCTGCTGGTTGGCCGAAAAGGCAAAAAAGTCTCCGCACTTGAGCCCAAAAGCTACCACCAAAAACGACTTTTTACTTTTTTTAAAGGAGGATTTGGGTTTTATGCCGAGTATAATATCCGCCTATTCTTTTACCTGCTGTTTACAAAAGCTGATATTTTTTGTTGTATTGATTTAGATACTATGTTACCTGTTTTGACGGCTAGTAAATTTAGAGGAAAGAAAAGAGTTTATGATGCTCATGAGTTTTTTACCCAGCAAAAAGAGATTATTACCCGGCCAAAAGTGCGACTTGTTTGGTTATGGATTGAAAAGACCTTTCTCCCTAAATTTAAATTGGGATATGCCGTAAGCCAAAGCATAGCCAACGAATTCAGCCACAGGTACGGCGTAGATTATAAAGTAATCAGGAATTTACCGCTGCTGAAATCGTCGCAATCATCATCGGCTGCAAAGCAAAAGACAATTCTTTACCAGGGCGCTGTTAATGAAGCCCGTGGATTAGAGTTTTTGATTCCCGCCATGAAAGATGTTGAAGCCGAACTGCATGTTTATGGCGATGGAAATTTTATGGAGCCAACTAAAAGCCTAATCAAATCAAACAATCTGCAAAACAAAGTGTTTCTTAAAGGAAAAGTATTGCCAACTGAACTGGATGCTATTACACAGCGGGCATATGTTGGATTAAATCTTGTTGAGAACAACGGTTTAAATCAATACTATTCTTTGGCCAATAAGTTTTTTGATTATGTGCAAAACGGCATACCACAGGTTAGCATGAATTTTCCTGAGTATAAAAAAATTAATGCAGAATTTGAAGTAGCAATTTTAATTGATGATTTGCAACCTTCAACTATAGCTGATACGATAAACAGCTTATTAAATAACAAGGAACTTCATGATAAACTATCGAACAACTGTATGCAGGCAAGAGAAACTTTAAACTGGCAACAGGAAGAAAAAAAACTACTCGCCTTTTATAAATCCATCATTTAATTTGACCGATAAGCATATCCATATTGTTACGCATGAAGTTCCCTGGCCGGCAAACTATGGAGGTGTTATTGACCTGTTTTATAAAATAAAAACATTGCATGCCAAGGGCGTAAATATTCATCTGCACAGCTTTTCAACAGATATGAAGCCGCAGGATGAATTAAATAAGTACTGTGCCAGTGTAAATTATTATCAGCGCAAAAACAATATCAGCAGTTTTTCTTTTAGTATTCCCTACATTGTTAACAGCCGTGCCAATGCAGCGTTGATTGCTAATTTGCAAAAAGATAATCACCCCGTTTTACTGGAAGGAATTCATTGTACTTATTTTTTAAACAACGATAAACTCACCAACAGGAAAATTGTAGTTAGGCTGCACAATGTAGAGTTTGAATATTACAAACAACTTGCCCGGCAGGAAAAAAATCTTTTTAAAAAACTCTACTTCTCACACGAAAGCAGGCTCTTAAAAAACTATGAAAAAGCCATTGCTAACAAAGCTCGTATTGTAGCAGTAAGTAAAGCCGATGTTGATTTATATAAAAAGGAATTTAAAACAAATTTCATCCAATACTTGCCTGTATTTCTACCTTATACATTAGCTGTAGGTAAAGAAGGCAAGGGATGTTTTTGTTTGTATCATGGTAATTTAGCCATCAACGAAAACGAAGAAGCGGCCATCTGGTTATTAAAAAATGTGTTTACTGATAATGAAACACCTTTTGTAATTGCCGGTAAAAACCCATCAGCGAAATTGCAAAAACTGGCCCATGCTCATCCAAACACCTGTCTTGTTGCAAACCCATCTGATAAAGAAATGCAGGATATGATCTGTAAAGCCCATGTTCATGTACTACCATCGTTAAACAATACCGGTGTAAAATTAAAACTTTTAAATGCGCTGTTCAATGGCAGACATTGTTTGGTAAATAAAGCTGCGGTTAATGGTTCAGGACTTGAGCCCTATTGTTATGCATGTGAAAATGCAGAAGATTTTAAAACAAAAATAAAAGAGTTATACGGGCAGCCTTTTACTGAGCAGGAAATTCAGCAGCGGCAAGGATTATTGCAAACCTTGTATAACAATGAAGCCAATGCCAGCAAGCTTATTGCACTTCTACAGTAGCATTATCCCAAACCTTCCCCATTTCAGTTTTTATAGTACGGGCCGGAAATTTTTTGATAACCATATAATCATGCGTAGCCATTATAATAGTAGTGTTATAATCTCGGCAAATATGAAACAGCAACTGCATAATTTCATCGCTGGTTTCGGGATCCAGGTTTCCGGTTGGCTCATCAGCCAGTATCAGTCTGGGAGAATTTAATAAAGCACGGGCAACATCAACACGCTGCTGCTCACCACCGCTTAATTCAAAAGGCATTTTAAAACCCTTGGTTTTTAAACCCACTTTTTCCAGCACATCAGCAATCTTTTCATCCATCAGTTTTTCATCTTTCCAGCCGGTAGCTTTTAAAACAAATTTCATATTCTCATTCACATTCCTGTCTGTAAGCAATTGAAAATCCTGAAAAACCACGCCCAGGTTACGACGTAAAAAAGGAACTGTCTTCCAGGTAAGGCCCTTTAGCTCATGGCCGGCAACCCAGCCCTCGCCTTCTTTCAGCAGCAGATCGCCATACATCGTTTTAAGCAGGCTGCTCTTACCCGTACCGGTTTTACCCACCAGGTAAACAAACTCACCTTTATCAACCGAAATATTTACATCGCTCAAAACAAGAGAATCGCTTTGATAAATATTTACATTCTTTAGTTCTACTATTGATTGAGACATAATTCTGTTTGGTGATTTATTTTTTTGTTACAAACATGCGTAATTCTGTTCAGCATCGTTGTGTCACTCACTTGTACTGCATACCGCTATGCAACTTTTTCAAAGTGAAAAACAAAAACTGCAATAGCTGCAAATTTAGGTTTAACCACTTCAGTATTAAAAATTAATTTCTTCACCAATTGTTAAAATATGTGAATAACTAAAAAAATAGTTGCATAACTAAAAAATTAGTTTTACGTTTACATCATCAAACAAAAACAGTTATTAAAATGAAAGTATTAACAAAAGCCGAAGAACAGATCATGCAGGTGATATGGAAATTAGACAAAGCATTCCTCAGAGAGATCATTGATGAATTGCCCGAGCCTAAGCCACACAACAACACAGTTGCTACCATTATTAAAATTCTGGTTGATAAAGAATTTGTAGGTATAACTGTTTTTGGCAGAACACACCGATACCACCCTTTAGTAAGTAAAGATGCTTACAGTAAAACCACCATGAAAAGTTTTGTGAAAGGGTATTTCGAAGGCTCGTTCAGCAATGCAGTATCCTTTATGGTGAAGGAAAAAAATTTAAGTGTGGATGATCTGGAGATGTTGTTAAAGGAATTGAAGAAAAAATAAATACAGTCTGTAGTTTGTTGTTTATAGTTTGTGGTTTAACCATGCTTAAATAATGAGAAGTATGTTGCAGCAAAACAGTTTACAATTAGAAAACTGCCAACAACAAACTACAAACCAAAAACAATTTTAAACCATTTTATATGCTCCCCTATTTCTGGTACATACTCAAAGTAATCATCTGCTCCTGCATTTTGTTTGGTTATTACTGGTTGTTTTTACGAAATAAAATTTTTCATCAATATAACCGGTTTTACCTGCTGTCGACCATGGGCCTGTCGTTGCTGCTGCCATTACTTAAAATAAATTTCTGGCAGCAAAGCACAGAGGCCAACGGAGCCATACGGGTTTTACGTGCAGTTTCTGTTGGCGACGAATATATGAACACCGTTGTAGTAACTGCTCAAAAAAGTTTCTGGAATTTTCAAAACCTCTATCTGCTGCTTTATTGGTTTGTGTCTTTGGTTTTTCTTTTTGCATTGGTCCGCACTATTTATATAATCCGTACCC
>JBATAS010000422.1:0-6925 GCA_049661965.1 Ferruginibacter sp.
CCTATAAGCAAATGCTTACTACGGAGCTGTCGTACGGTTACCTCAAGGATTATTTTTCGCAGATATTCATCATCGACTCCAGCAGCAGCAATGTAAATAACAACATCATCATTTATACACGGGGTAATGTTGGTTCCTTTACAAATTTTGGTATTACCGAAACGCTTCAAATTCCTGTTACCAAATGGTGGAACCTTACCGCAGTAGCCTTGTACAATCATAAGGTAATAAAAGGTGTGGTATGGGCTCCTTTTACGGCAAGGGTAAATCAACTTAACATCAGCATCAATAACCAGTTCCAGCTTAAAAAAGGATGGAGCTTTGAACTAAGTGGATATTACCAAACGAAAAGCCAGATAGACCTGCAGGAATGGCTGGAACCGCAAGGCGAATTGAATATTGGCGTTGGTAAACAAATACTGAAGAAGAAAGGCACATTGCGGCTGAACATCCGCGACCTCACTTATTTCCAGAATTATTCAGGCTATTCCACTTTTGAGAATTCCCGTGAACCTTTTACAATAAAATGGGATTCGAGGGTTGTGCGGTTGAGCTTTAGCTGGCGCTTTGGCAAAGCGATGAAAGCGGTTAAACGTTCTGAAGGTGGAGCTTCAGATGAGATTAACAGGGTTGGTGGGAATTAACTGATTTAAATTGAAATGTTTTTGCTTTCTGAAGTATGCGGCCCGTTGGTCAAAGACCAGACGGGGGCAACATACCTGCGGCGGCAAAGACGGCGGCGTGTGGTGTGGTAATTGTTGGCTTTCGTGTGATTTATGTAACACCATCATCGGCTGAAAATGCCCCAGTTGTAGAGAATAGATAAAGCATCGGAGTATAATTTTTTAAATCCGCCATCAAATACCCCGATGCTATAAATATATTCACTTAATCATCATCCTTTTCCATCTCACCTTTTTTCTGTGTCTCGTTTTCGTTTTGCTGACTGGCAGACGCATCGCTTCTTATTTCTGTATGCCTTATCTGCCCGCCATAATAACCGGTACGTGCCATAGCTACAAAACAAATAGCAGAAAAAATAAAAGTACCAATGAAAAGCTGCTTCGCTAATTTGACTTTCCTATGCTGGATAATTATTGCCGCAAAGGCAAACAAGGCAGCAATTCCCATTAACCACATGGCTATAGAAGCGGCGTCTTCATGAAGCTCTATCATGGTTTCTGATACGCCTGCAAGTTTCTCCACAGATTCTTCTGCTGGCTCCCCGGTTAAATAAACCGGTATAGCAATTAAAGCCATAAGGATTAATAAGACTGACGATAATAATTTGATATTATCCTGATTTTTAATAATGGCCCATAATAACAGGCCAGTGCCGATCAAGGTTCCAATTATTGGAAAATGATTGAGCAGCAAATGAAGGTGTGTTGTATTCATTACTGAAATATTTTATTGTTAAAAATTGTTGTGAGTTGTACCTAATCAGCAATGCCGGGGTGGCTGCCAGATGGAAGCCAAATATTGTGATGCGATGAAGGCATCATTATGGGGTAAGAATTTTGTACTTAAAATCACCGAAAGAATTAATTTTTTTCCGGCAACCGGCAACAAAGGCAAAACAATAGAGGACAATGGATTAATATTTTCAATAAATTTAAAAGGTAGTTTACGGTCATCAGATGCATCCTTATCAGTACCATCTTCAATAAAATAGTGAAGCTCAAGAAATGATAAAATCCCATTGTCTTTTTGCTTCTGCTGATGCTCATAATAATGCAGCACCAACAAAGGAAGTTTTACAAACTCTCTTGCTACCGTTGCCGAAAACATATAGGTTACCAGCAAAAAAACAGACGCTATTTTTTTTAATAAAGTCACAATGCAAATTATACTTCAACAAGTTTTTAAACTATGATTTGCATCAGTGTTGAGTTAAAATATTATTAATCTTTTTACAGATGCAAATATGAATCGCATAAAAAAAGCCTACTTAACTGAGCTCGGGGCTCACGAACCATTAAATTATTGTTTCTCAGTTCGTGTGACACGAACTGAGGCGAGGAAGGTGATCCTGACGGAACACTTGCGTCAGTAGAGGGGATTTAAATTGAAATGTTTTTTCTTTATGAAGTATGCGGCCCGTTGGTCAAAGACCATATCCATCACTGGCGCAGATATGCAGCCTGGCTTTGTGTGCAAGCGTATCTGTGCCAGTATAAAAGCTTTTAAATTTTGGGATTGGCCGCTGTTATTGTAACTGCATTAGTGGGCACAGATACGCCAACGCTCTTTTACCGCCCTGCATATCTGCGCCAGTAACTGTATGCCTGCGCCAGTTGGAGGTAAATTGAACTATTTTTTCTTTATGAAGCATGCGGCCCGTTGGTCAAAGACCAGACGGGGGCAAGCTACCTGCGGCGGCAAAGGGAAAGAAATATTTCGGTCGGCAGGACACCAGCCGATAAAAAAACACCTATTGCTCTTCCAATATTTTTTGCTTAGCTTTTTCGTATTCTTCCTTCGTAATTAATTCCTTCTCATATAAATTTTTAAGTTCTCTTAATCTGTCCTCTTTTGATTTTCGAGTCTGATTATTTTGAGATTCATTCTTAATAACTTCCACTTTCCTTTCTTCTTCTTTCACTATAACTGGATTTTTACTTTTTAAAGCAGTTGCAATAGCTTCCGAAATTTCATCAGTATTGAATCTTCCATCATAAGTAAATGTGCCTACCACTTCTGAGTTAGTGTTTATTGAGAGAATTTGTCCCTTTAGATCAAAGTACTGCATTTTACCAGCAAAGAATCCACGCCCATAATCGATAACCAAACTGAAGCTATGTTTCGAATTCAGGTTTTCCCTGCTGTTTACATGAAAACCTTTCGAAACAAATGCATGTGTAAGTGCTCCGTTAAAATCGCCCCAACCACTTCTTTTGACACGAGTGTCCAATGAAAATGAAGCTACAGTATCAAGTTGACCTGTGATAACGAAACTGAAATTTTTATCGAGCTTCTTTTGCCCTTGAGCAAATGAATTAATACTGATAAGTAATGTAGCCAGAACTAAAGTCGATTTCTTCATAACAAATAATACTTTATATAAAGATTGAAAATATTCTTTGATTGGCAAAGCTTTCTGAATTATTAGATTGAGATAAAAGATTTAACCATTCGTCATTGGCCATAAGACCAGACAACAGTGAAGACCGATGGTGGTAAAAGAACAAAGAGTCTTATATGTTATTAAAGCCCAAGTCCTTAGTTGCTAGTACAGCTCCATTAATCTCAACAACCTGTATTCGTCCACTAATTTTGTATACATTAACAATGTGTGGTTTAAGAATTGAATAGTGCTCTTGGTGGGAATGTTCTTTTTTTTCTGAAGGGTGTTTTAATTCCTCAAAACCACTCGTAACTAAAGTAGCTAGGAGGACAAGACCTTGATATTTCATAATTTATATTTTAAATTTAAGTTTTAAAATCTAATATTAAACTGTTTGCTTTTAGGGAGTACTTACATACTTACACTTAACCATTAAATACTTGTTCATAAATAAAAAAGGCTGGTAACAAACCAGCCTTAATATTTTAATTTTTTACTTCACTTCCTCAAAAGGCACATCCTCCACTTTACTATCACTGCTCTCCCCCTGCGGTTCAGCACCTCCACCTGCATCAGGTCCGGCTTGCTCTGCACCTGCAGCACCTTCCTGCGTTGCCTTATACATATCTTCACTGGCGGCTGTCCAGGCTGCATTCATTTCAGTCATGGCTGTATCAATAGCTGCAAGGTCCTGGCTTTTGTGTGCTTCTTTAAGTTTGGTTAAAGAGCTTTCAATAGCGCCTTTTTTATCGGCAGGTATTTTTTCGCTGTACTCCTTCAGTTGTTTTTCTGTCTGGAAAATCAGGCTGTCGGCACCGTTTATTTTTTCTACTTTTTCTTTCTCCTGCTTATCCGTTTCTTCATTGGCTTTGGCGTCGTTCTTCATCTTTTCAATTTCTTCTTTGCTTAAGCCGCTGCCGCTTTCAATGCGTATCTTCTGTTCTTTACCGGTGCCTTTGTCTTTGGCAATTACATGCAAAATACCATTGGCATCAATATCAAAAGTTACTTCAATCTGCGGTACACCACGTGGCGCCGGAGGAATGTTATCTAAGTTAAATGTACCCAGGCTTTTGTTCTGGTTGCTCATCGGCCTTTCGCCCTGCAGTACATGTATCTGTACGCCCGGCTGGTTATCGCTGGCAGTAGAGAACACTTCCGATTTTTTGGTTGGGATAGTGGTGTTACTGTCAATTAACCTGGTCATTACACCACCCATGGTTTCAATACCCAGGCTTAACGGTGTAACATCAAGCAACAATACATCTTTAATATCGCCACTCAATACCGCACCCTGTATGGCTGCACCTACGGCAACAACTTCATCGGGGTTAACACCACGGTTTGGTTTTTTGCCAAAGAATTTTTCTACTATCTCCAGTACTTTAGGTATACGGCTGCTGCCACCCACCATAATCACTTCTTCAATTTCCGATGCACTCATGCCGGCATCTTTCAATGCGGCTTCGCATGGTTTTAAGCAACGGGTAAATAAACTATCGGCCAGTGCTTCAAATTTTGCACGGGTTAATTTTTTTACTAAGTGCTTGGGCACGCCATCAACTGCGGTAACATACGGCAGGTTAATTTCTGTTTCGGTGCTTGATGATAATTCAACCTTGGCTTTTTCTGATGCTTCTTTTAAACGCTGCAAGGCCATTGGGTCTTTACGCAGGTCTATGGCTTCATCATTTTTAAATTCATCGGCCAACCAATCCATAATTACTTTATCAAAATCATCACCACCCAGGTGAGTATCTCCGTTTGTTGATTTTACTTCAAACACGCCATCACCCAGTTCCAGCACAGAGATATCGAATGTACCTCCACCCAGATCGAACACGGCAATTTTATGGTCTTTTCCGCCTTTATCCAGTCCGTAAGCCAATGCCGCGGCGGTAGGCTCGTTTACAATACGGCGTACATTAAGGCCTGCAATTTCGCCGGCTTCTTTGGTTGCCTGGCGCTGAGCATCGTTAAAGTAGGCGGGTACGGTAATTACCGCATCGGTTACTTCGGCACCCAGGTAATCTTCAGCAGTTTTTTTCATTTTCTGCAGCACCATAGCGCTTATTTCCTGTGGCGTGTATAACCTGCCATCTATGTCAATACGAACCGTATTATTGTCACCTTTTGCCACTTTATAGCTCCAATGGCTTATTTCTTCCGTCACTTCATCAAACCTGCGGCCCATAAAACGCTTTACGCTGCTGATAGTATTAGCAGAGTTGGTGATGGCCTGGCGCTTGGCAGGATCGCCCACTTTACGCTCGCCATTTTTAAGAAAAGCCACTACCGACGGCGTTGTACGGCGGCCCTCCTCATTTGCAATAACCACCGGCTCGTTGCCTTCCATAACGGAAACGCAACTGTTGGTGGTTCCTAAGTCAATTCCTATTATCTTTCCCATGATATAAATTTTGTTTTATTTACAGGTGAAATGGCAATGATTATGCCAGTGGGGGGCAGAGTGCAAAAATGTCAGTTTTCAGCAGCCGGGGCTCTGCATATCGTTATATTTGAGTATTAAAAACAGCCTTATGTCATTTATCAATTACAACACAAAAAAGAAGCTAACTATTTTCCCGGGTGTGCAAAGCGCCATGGAACATTCTGCACAGATAAGTTATGGCTGTGTCAGCCTCGAAAAAGGCGTTACGGTTCCCATTCACGATCATCCGCATGAGCAATGGACCTATATAGTTGAGGGTGAAATGGAATTTACCCTGGAAGGCGAAAAGCAATTATTACTGCCGGGCATGGGCGCTTATATTCCTTCGCATGCAAAGCATGGAGCCTATGCGGTAACTGCCTGTAAAGTGATTGATGTTTTTACACCTGTACGGGAAGATTACAGGGCGCTTGAAAGCTGAGTTTTTATTCGTTTATATAAATACTGCTGTCTTTTAAATAAGGCAGGTTTTGCCCATACTGACTATTAAATAAGTATCGGAAAAAGTTAACGTTGCTCCACTTGTCTTTATAGGGCAGGTAATTTTTATCAGGAAAACGGACCAGGCAGAAATTATCATAATTGTAAGGATCATCGTTACCGGGGCTATTGTAATTATAAAATCCATGATCGCTCATAATAATAACTATCGCCTGCGGATCGTCGGTTACAATTTTACTGACCATGTTTTTAATAACGCCGTTTGTATATTTTAAATACGACAGGTACAACGGTTTATTAAACAGATCCTGCATCTGGCTTACAGTATTCAGCACACCCGAGCTGTCTCTGAAATACATGCCATGCGGCAACATAAAATGAGCATAGCAAAATTTGGGTTGCTTGTTTTTAGTTGCTGCCGATTCTAAAACCTTTAGCTCTACTTTTTTATTATACCGGTCGTCTTTTAAAATAAAATTGTTTTTAATAAACGGAATTTGAAACCTGCCACTGACGAACCACCAGCCCAGGTCTTTTATCAGCCTGTTGTGAAATATCTTATCAGTAAGCAGGTAAGCATGTATGGGAAACAAAGGATTGGACCCGGAAAGTGCCGGGTTATTTTTTATACCGAAGATGGAATAATTTTCAATTTTATAATACATCGCTTTAAAAATGGAAAATACCTCTGCATTTCTTATTTCGCCAAAGCGTTGCTGAATATCGCTTTGCTCAAGCAATGTGTGGTTATAATTACTATCAACATATTGCATATTTAACATGGAAGACATGCTGAAGGGCGTGTAATCATAATTTGCAAATGTGGGCAATACAGCAAATTCTTTTTGTTTTAGAAAATCATACAAACTGTCGTTGCGGTAGGCAAAACTGTCCTGCAAACTTTTATACCCGGCGTATTCATCAAACATTAAAAAATACACATTGGGTTTATGGGTTGCCTTTGC
>JBATAS010000423.1:0-7364 GCA_049661965.1 Ferruginibacter sp.
TTATAGCATCAGTCTGGCTTAATGCAAACCAATATACTGGCATCAGGAAAAACGAAAAATGAAACCGTAACAGCTGTATGGTAGATGATCTTAGCAACAATAAATTATTTAATTAAAAATACTATCAAAATTTAAACCCCGGCCATATTATTTACGTATGTACACATTGATGCTTAAAGTTAAGGAACTGTAAAAGGAAGATACTGTCATGCAAGTGACAGTATCTCTGTTCTATGCTGAATATTTTTGTACCATAAAATTTAATTATGAAACCAATCAGGAATTTAATGCTGCTTGTGCTTTTTGCCGGAATAGGTTCTTTAGTTTCCTGTAAAAAAGACAAGATTCCGTCAAATGGTAATGAAATTATTGTACCGCCCGGAGATACCATGCAAACCAAGGTTTTGTATAGCGGCAGCCTGATTGGTGGAGAAGCCGGTGATGAAGCCAGGGGCGATGTTACCGTTGAGCAACTGGGCACTAAATATTATCTGGTATTTAAAAACTTCCAGTCGAACAGCGGGCCAGATGTGCATATTTACTTTTCAAAAACTATTGGCAATCATGCATCGCCACCCACTGAGTATATTGATCTGGGCTTTATGAAATTTACCAGCGGCACTTTTAATTATGAACTGGTTTCACTACCCGATATTACTGTTTACAAATATGTTCTTGTGTGGTGTGCCCGTTTTCGTATTCAGTTTGGTTATACTGAGTTAAAATAAATGCTAATAAAATAAAAATTATGAAAAAGATTATATTATCGTTGTTATGTCTCATGCTGATTGCAAATATTGCTGCTGCTCAGGACAAAAAAATAAGAGCTATTGATAATTTTGCAGAGTTTACAGCAGCTGTTGGAGAATCGCAGTTTACCGGTGCTTTAGCTTATGTGTACAACTGGAAAGTTGGTAAGCGTAAAAAATGGGAGCTTGGCTTCGGAGTCAGGTTTACCAGTTATTTCGGCAGTAACTTGTATTTTAAAACTGCACCAGCAAAGTTAACCAGTGGTAAAACTGATCCAACAGTATTGTTTGCAAAGGATATTGAAGAGAATATTGATTCGGTTTTATTCCCAAAAGCACAGATCAATTCATTTAATCTTTCACTGAATTTTGGATATAATTTCAGTAAAAAGTTTTCGGCAGGTTTAACCATTGATGCTGTGGGCTTCAGTTTTGGTAAGAAACAAAGCGGTATTTATTATGGCAATAATTTTGCCACAGGAGTTCCGGTAACCGCAAAGCCAACAGCTTTTAATTTATTGTTGGTAAGTGATAATGATAAAGGATCTTTAAACAGCGAACTGTTTGCAAGGTACAAATGGAACGATTCGTGGGGAGTGAAACTTGGACTGCAGTTTTATTTTGCTGAATATACTACCGATACTGAAGTACAAACCACACACGGCGGGGATAAAAATGACCGTTTCAGGAAAAAAATGGCAGGTGCCGGAATAGGTTTAACGTATAATTTTAAAAACTAAAAGACAGTTTTAGTACTTTTAAAGTATGAAAAAGTATTTATCAGCACTGGCCACTTTTATCCTGTTTGCTTCTTTTGTATCGGCACAAGTAACATACACACCGGTTGATGAAGGAAGTAAAGTTCATTTTGTAATTAAAAACTTTGCCATAAAAACAGGCGGAGATTTTACAGGGCTTAAAGGAACTATTAAGTTTGATCCGGAAAAATATACTTCTACAGTTTTTGATGTATCAGTTGATGCCGCTACTATTGATACCGATAACAGCAGTAGAGATGGCCATTTAAAAAAAGCGGAATATTTTAATGTTGATACTTATAAAACATTACATTTTAAAAGTACTAAAGTTGTCCGCTCCTCCAGCGAAGGCAGGTTTTATGTATATGGCGACCTCACTATTAAAGGCGTAACAAAGCCTGTTGAATTTGGTTTTGGCGCTACGCCTAAAGATGGTGGGTATATTTTTGATGGCAGTTTTACCATTAACAGAAGAGATTTTGGCGTAGGTGGAAGCAGTATCTCCATGTCTGATAACTTAACCGTCAGCTTATCTGTTTTTGCAAAATAGCCGGATATTGGCCATGCTTGTTATCTTTGCCCGATGCCAAAATTGTTTCGCATTTTTTGTTGGGGTTTATTAATCAGTTTCCTGGGCTCTTTACCACTGGGCACACTTAATGTTGCTGCCATGCAGATCGGTATACAGGAAAGTATAAAAAATGCCATCTATTTTTCTTTTGGTTCTTTATTGGTAGAAATGATCTACGTACGTATTTCATTGATGGGTGTAGACTGGATACGTAAACAGGAAAGGCTGATGAAAGCGATGGAATGGTTTACGCTTATTATAATACTGGCGCTGGCAGCAGGGAGTTTTTGGGCAGCGGCAACAAAAGGCGATGATGCAAAAAATGTTTTTCTCGAAAACAATATGCATCGTTTTTTACTGGGCATGTTCATGAGTGCAGTTAATCCCGTGCAGATTCCTTTTTGGTTTGGCTGGAGCACAATATTATTTACTAAAAAGATATTGCAGCCTGTAAAAAGCCAGTATAATATCTATATCATCGGTATTGGATTAGGTACTTTAATTGGCAATTGCCTTTTTATTTTTGGCGGTAAATGGCTGGTGCAACGGATATCTAACAGCCAGCAATATATAAACTGGGTAATTGGCGGCATCTTTGCCATCACAGCCATTATACAGGCTATTAAGATGATCATGCATAAAGATGCGGTGCATAAGTTTACACATGCCGACGAGAATAAGCAGACTTAATCAACAACAAATAAGGTACATCCTTTTTCCGATCTGCTGCTGTGTGCATCGCTGTTGTCGCCAACATGATAAGACATGCCTGCTGATAAAACAAACTCCCTTCCATCTTCCAGGATAGTTGTCATTGCTCCTTTAATACAAAAAATGATATGCCCTTTATGGCACCAGTGGTCGGCAACATAACCGGCCGAATATTCAACTATACGTATCCTGATATCATTCATGTTGAAGATTTTCCAACTCGCTGTTCCGGTTGTTCCGGAATGTTCTTCTGTGTTAATAACTGACCAGTCGACTGTTTGAAAAGGGAATTGTTTTATTTCCATACTTGTCTTTTTATTTATCAAATTTGCAAAATTTAAGCAAACAGAAAAAATATTTATTAACTGAAACAATCAGTAATTTCGATATCCATGAATTATGCAATTGTAGATATAGAAACAACAGGTGGCCATGCATCGGCAAATGGTATTACCGAAATTTCTGTTTTTGTGCATGATGGCGAAAGAGTGGTTAAGCATTTTGAAACACTGATCAATCCACAGCAGAATATTCCGCGGTTCATAACATCACTTACCGGTATTGATAATGATATGGTAGCCGATGCGCCAACATTTGATGAAATAGCCGATGTGCTTTTTGAAATACTGAACGAAAATATTTTTATAGCCCACAATGTGAATTTTGATTATTCTTTTATAAAACATCAGCTTAAACAATCGGGGTACGATCTTACTGCAAAAAAACTTTGTACTGTTCGTTTGGGAAGAAAAGTTTTTCCGGGTTTAGCATCTTACAGTTTAGGTAACCTCTGCCGTTCCTTAAAAATAAATATTGAAAACAGGCATAGGGCAGGAGGAGATGCTAAAGCAACTGTAAAGCTGTTTGAATATATGCTTGCTAACGGAGCACAGGTTCATATTGATCAGATGCTGAAACGCTCATCTGCCGAGCATTGGCTGCCTATGAACCTGGATAAGGCCGTTATAGATAAACTTCCTGTCCGGCCAGGTGTTTATTATTTTCATAACAATAAGGACAAGGTTATTTATGTGGGTAAGGCTATCAACCTTAAAAAAAGAGTCAGCAGTCATTTTACCCATAATGATCCTGAATTGAAGCGGCAGAATTTTATACGGGATGTACATAAAATATCTTATAAACAATGTGCTACCGAACTGGAAGCAATAGTTTTTGAAAGCACAGAAATTAAAAGATTGTGGCCAAGGTATAACCGCAGCCAAAAACAACCGGTAATAAAATTCGCATTATATAGTTTTGAAGACGGCCGGGGATATATGAGGCTGGCCATTGACAAAAAGAAGAAGAATGTACCGGCATTATACAGTTTTAACCTGCTGCATGAGGGGCAGGTATTGTTAAAAAAGATGATAACTGAATTTGATTTGGATGCAAAGCTTTGTTTTATAGATAAAACACCCTTCACCAAAAAGGAAACTGATGCACTCGAACCGCCAATGGTATATAATCAAAAAATAAAAAAAGCACTTGATGCATTAACCGAAAATCTACCCAGCTTTGTTTTGGTGGATAATGGGATTGCAGCCGGAGAAAAATTATGCCTGCTGGTAGAGCGTGGGAGCTTTTGGGGAATGGGTTATTTGCCCAGTGCATTTCCTATTGCTTCATCCGGTGAATTAAAAAATCATTTAAATCCTTATGCCGATAATGATTATATCCGCAATAATATTTATTCTTTTGCCGAAGCTAATCCACAAAAGCTTATACTGCTTACCGGGTAATGCAATAACGGCATATCAATAGCAGTTTTGTATATTTAAGGCTCATTAAAATCAGGTATTGCAAGGCGCATTATATAATTTAAAGATTCAAAAAAGAATAGCATTGGTTTCAATACTGTTGCTGTTGGTTAAAACTGTGGCCTGGTATATAACTGGCTCGGTTGCTATATTAACTGATGCTTTCGAAAGTATTGTAAATGTTGTTGCAGGTTTAATAGGTGTGTACAGTTTGTATATTTCTGCTAAGCCCAGAGACCGTGACCATCCTTATGGACATGGGAAAGCCGAGTTTATTTCAGCAGCTCTTGAAGGCTCGATGATAACCTTTGCCGGCTTATTCATCATTTATAAAGCCATTAATAATCTTATACAGCCGCATGAAATCAAAGAACTTGATTACGGAATTATTTTAGTAGTCTTTGCTGGCCTGGTTAATTATATAGCTGGTGCAGTATGTATCAAAACCGGCAAACGTAATAATTCGCTGGCATTAATATCCAGTGGCCGGCATTTACAAACCGATACCTGGTCTACTTTAGGTATTGTAATCGGACTCATTCTTATTTTAATTACAGATTTACTTTGGCTCGACAGTGCAATAGCTATACTGTTTGCCCTTATTATTTTATTTACAGGATATAAAATATTACGTAGTTCGGTTGCTGGTATTATGGATGAGGCCGATACAAAATTGCTGAAAAAAATGGTGCAGATGCTGAATGCCAACAGACGGGAAAACTGGATCGACCTGCATAACCTGCGGATCATAAAGTATGGAAGCAGAATTCACCTCGATTGCCATCTTACTGTACCCTGGTATTTAAATGTACATGAAGCACATCGGGAAATTGACGCTTTATCTAATCTTGTAAAAAAAGAATACGGTGAGTCTGTTGAATTGTTTGTACACTCTGATGGCTGCCTCGATTTTTCCTGTAGTATCTGTACCAAAGCAAACTGTGATGTTCGTAAACATGCGTTCGAAAAAAAGATTGAATGGACAATAGAAAATATTGCCAGTAATAATAAGCATAGCCTTATACTGTAATCTGAAAAAAATAAGTTTCCGATAAAAAAATTGCCCCCGGTAAACCGAAGGGGCAATTTTAAGCATGAGAAAAACAAATTTATCAGTTACGGCTGAATGTGTTCTTTACAACTGTTTCATCGGCAGTAACCAGTTTAATATAGTAAATGCCATTTGCCATTGCAGGAATATTTTTGCTGATAGTATTGTTTCCTTTTTGTAAAACTATACCCGAATTTAAAACCGCTCTGCCACTGGCATCAATAATTGATATGTTTGCTGTTTGGCTTTTTGAACTGTTTATAATTACGGTAGCCATATTTGATGAGTTTGACAGATCAATATATTTTATACCGAGAGAATTCACTTCTTTGTTGATAACAGAAACTATTTTACTGTATTCAAAAGATGCATCTTTATCAACCATTATCAACCGGTAATAATTAGTGCCGCCTTCCGGATTGTTATCAGCAAAACTGTACCTTATTTCTGTTGAAGAAAAACCGGCCGCACTTACAGTGCCTATTGAATAATAGTTTGTGGCATCAGTGCTTTTTTGAACAATAAAATGATCGCTGTTAATTTCGGAAGCTGTTTTCCATTGTAATAGATTTTTTCCTTTGTCTTCCTTTACTGTAAAATCAATAAGTTTTATAGGAAGAGGGTTTCCGCCGGTTTCTTTAAATCCCCTGTCCGGGGCAGATCCGTTGAAAGGCAGCCCTATAAAAATTCCTGTTTCAATAACCGGGCTTCCTGCGGTAGGAAAATAATTCAGATCCAGGTTGGGGTTTGTATTTATCGTACCTGTATTGCTGTATCCCGTGGGGCTTCCGTTAAGAAACTGTATAGCATTACCACTGCCATTGTTATGCAGGGCATTGTTTTTTATCTGCAGGCCGTTTACATGACTGCTGTAATCACAATGCATAACATAATAATTAAAATTGCAGAATACGTTGTTTACATATTTTATATTGGTTGAACTGTTGCCGCCCGGAATATCAAGACCAAAATACGGAGCATTAACACCAGTTAAGGCGATAAAAGTATTATTATAAACATTAAAGTTTGAAGCAGAGTAATTAGTTCCGTCGTCATTTACCTGGATGTTTATTGCTTTTCCCTCTCTGGTTCCGTCTGTTTTACCAATATTATATGCCAGATTTTTTTGAATCGTAATATTGTTCATAAAGTCTCCCGGCCGTAGTGAAAAGAAGATGGGGTGTGAAATACTTTTAAAGGTATTATTCTCAATGATGCAATCTTCCGTCTCAAATTCCAATATGATACCTGATTCCCAATGTGCAGCCTGTGTACTTCTGCCTATAATATTGTCATGTATATAAGCGCTGTATGCATAGATACCTTTTGTCTGCCAGTTCAAATCAATGCTGCCTTCAATGATATTGTTATAAATTTCAAGTCCCTGCTCATGAAACATTTCAATACAAAAGTCAAAATAGTTTCCTGTACCATTTATTTGATAAGGAAATTGAGGCCTTTTTAAAATATTATCATAAATTTTACAGCCCTTTATGTGGCCATCATTCCATAATTTAATTGGCCAACCGGGAGTAGCTCCGGTTGTTGTAATGTTGTTGTTGTAAATTAACATTCCGCTTTGCCCTCCGATATTCAGACAGCCATATCCATAAGTACCATCGAAACTGGCGCAGTTGGTAACAGTGTTATTATAAAAACTGTTGCCCGTAGCATAAATGAAAGGTGGATTATCGGAATTATCGCCCCTGCCTCCCCAAACAATGCCCCTTTGAGCAAAGTCTGTAAATGTGCAGTTGTAAATAG
>JBATAS010000424.1:0-6513 GCA_049661965.1 Ferruginibacter sp.
ACGCTTTTACTTTTTTGGTGAAGCTATCAACGATTTGATCAGAGGAAGTTATAAAGGGCTGATTGTTTTAACTGCCGTTCACCTGGCTTATCTGATCATTGGCACTGTCCGCCATATGTTTGATACCCGTACTTATTCGGCTATTTACACCTCTTTAGTTACAAAATTTTTAAGCCGCCGGTATAATAAGTCAGACGTTTCAAAACTTACTGCTCATTCAACGCTTGCCAGGGAGTTTGTTGATTTTTTAGAGCATGACCTTGTTTACGTTATTGAAGCGGTGTATAATATTCTGGGATCTTTAATCATCCTTTTCTTTTATGATAAAACGGTGGTCCTCATCTGTCTGGCCATTATGGTTCCGGTTATTATTATAAGTATGCTCTACGGTAAAAAAATGTTGCGGTTGAACAGACATAAAAATGATGAGCTGGAAAAACAGGTAGATATCATCGCCACAGGCAACAACAATACTATCCGCCACCACTATAATAATTTACGCAAATGGCAGGTTCGTATTTCAGATAAGGAAGCCTGGAATTTTGGGTTTATGGAAATTATGGTACTTCTTGTAATTGCTGTTTCGTTGATTGCGTCGAAAAACCTGCACAGTACAACCATCATGGCCGGCAGTCTTTTTGGTATCTACAGTTATATTTTAAAATTTGCTTCGGGACTCGATACAATTCCTTATACCATGGAGCGGCTTTCTTCTTTAAGTGATATTACGAGGAGGATTGAACTGGAGGCGGATGATTTCCCTCAGGAAATAAATACAGATGGCGGAGAGATAAAAATTCTGACAGAAATAAATACAGCAGAACTTTCTGTTTAAAAATTCTGCTGTATTTTTTATGTATGTCTATTGCTTCATAATAACGCCGCACCCTATCCTTGATCCTGCATTACCAGTTGGCTGAGTTGTAAAATCGTCCATCCCGCTGTGTACAATAATTGAATGATTCAGAACATCTGTTTTAGCATCACCACCAATGGTCCATAAATCTGTTTCCAGTTGCAGGGCTCCATTTCCTGCCGAATCTAAACTCACATTACCAATATCTCCGGCATGAAAACTTCCTGTTCCCCATTTGCCGTGTTGCTGGTTCGTGGGATTCCAGTGGCCATGAGCGCCTTTGCCCATATCGCCGCAATCTCCCATTTCATGTATATGAACCGCTACGCTTTTGTTCGCCATCGCAGGGATTGAGAGTGTTAACGACAGTCTTACTTTTCCATCCTGTGCCATAAAATCGGCGGTGCCGGTAAGTGCTGTATCGGGCATTGTTGCTGTAAGCGTTGCCACAGCATGAGAATTTTCGGCTGGTTTTACTTCGGTGGTTTCTGTATCTTTTTTATCTTCTGCATCATTACATGCAATAAAAAGCAGAGAAGCTATAAGCATCAAGATGCAGAAGCTGATAAGTTGTTTTACTTTTTTCATTCTTATAAATTTTTGAAATTGATTAATCGAATATTCTCTTAAATATACAAAAACAATGCCTCTGTAAAAAGGCGATGTGATTAACGGTTAAAAACAACTGTTTTAAAAAATCAATGCTATCTGATAATCGTTACCAATCCTTTTTCTTCTCTCTTGATATTTCCTTTGTAAGTATAGGTTGCTGCCCAGGTATAGCTACCGGCAAGTTGTTTCCCTTTATAGTAACCATTCCATCTTATTGATGGATTACGGGTATAAAAAACCAACTCGCCATACCGGTTGTAAATAATTAAAAGATAATTGCTGATGGCAGCAATGTTTCCCATGGCCCCAAAATCATCGTTCCTGGTATCGCCATTGGGTGTAAATGCGTTTGGAAAATAAACATCGCCGCAGGAGCCGCTGGCAGGTTCATTAATTTGTACTGCTGTTGAAGCAGAACAACCATTGTTATCCGTAACCGTAACTGTATAGTTTCCTGCAGCAAGATTAGTTGCGATTGCGCCATTTTGCACAGGTACGGTATTCCAGCTATATATATAAGGCAAAGCTCCGCCCGCAGCTAAAGCAGTTGCGGTACCATCATTCAACCCAAAACAACTGGCATCTTTTTTATTTGTTATGCTGATGCTGGGTGCTGAAGCAGTTATAATATCTATGTTGATATCTTCGGTACATAACTTACTGTCGGTAACTGTAACCGTGTAATTTCCGGGAGCAAGCCCGCTGGCCGAAGGGGCGCTTCCTCCTGATGGAAACCAGGAATAAGTATATGGTGCCGTGCCGCCGCTTTCGGTAATGGTTGCAGTGCCGGTTGCAGCCACACAACCCGGTTGAACAATATTTACTGTATGCGATAATGCAGCAGGTGCTGTAATTATAACCTGAGCTGTTGCCGTACAACTATTAATTGCGTTAACAGTAATTGTATAGGTATTGCCTGGTAGCCCCGATGCAGTTTGCGTGTTTTGGGCAGGAGTTGTATTCCATGAATAAAAGAAAGGTGCTGCAGAAACCGGAATCACATCGACTGTTGCCGATCCGTTATTATCACCTGAACAATTATTGCTGGAGATAACAGATGTTGTAAGCCCAAGGATATTTATTGTTTGCGTTGTTACAGATGGGGCATTATCGGGTCCGCTTACATTTAAGGTAATGGTATAAGTACCCGGTGCCGAAAAAATATGTGTTGGATTTGGTTGTGTTGAAGTATTATTAGCTCCCGAAGCCGGGTCGCCAAAACCCCAGTTATAAATTGTTGGACATGGTGTAGATGTATTTATAAAATCTACTGTTGTATTATTGGTGCATGAATATGTAAATGCGGCATTGTTAGCCGGGGCGTTTGAAATCTGAAAAGCATCAAAGGCAAAGCCATCAAAATTGTTACAGATACTTCCGGCACCAAAAGTAAATCTGAAAATTACATTTGGCATACCAGCAAGGTAAGGCATGGTATGTTGTGCATTAACCCATCGGGAGCTTCCTCCGCCACCTAAGCAACCACCTGCAGTTGGCAATGTAGTTCCCGACCATCCATCTCTTACAGAAGTAAGCGGATTAAGCCCGGTAATGGGATTAAAATTAAACCAATTATCGTTTAAACAATTTACCGGATCGGATACGCTTCCCACATTTGTCCAGCTTACGCCAAGATTGGTTGAGTATTGCAGGTTGGCGCCATCAAAGCGTCGCTCTGTTTCCCAAAAAGCAGCAAATGAAATATGCGGATATTGTAGCCCAGTAAAATCAAAACAGGGGCTTTGCAGCCAGGACGCTTCATTACTTGTGTAAGCGCCGGGGGTGAGGCCGCCGGTGATCCAGCATTTTGTTCCTTCAGCGGCAGCAGTAATGATGGTTTTTGCAGGTACACCCCATGCCCAGGAAGAACCGGAGCCGCCTGTTGTCCATCCTCCATTGGTTGCTTCAAAACCTTCGATGTATGGAAATACAGAAATAGGTGTACCGCATTGTGCATTCGAATTTTGTGAAATGCAAAATGAGCAAAAAATCAAAAATATTATTCCTGCAGTTTTAAATAAAGACAATCGAAAACATTTAAATTAAGCCTGTAAAAATACTTCAATAATACTGTATAAGTACAGATTACAGTATTGTAAATGCTGATGCTTATGTTTGAATTTTATTCTTCATTCCGTTTCACAATCAGATACCAGTTATTCTCCAGCGGTAAATATCCATACTCATAACAGAAATGATACACGTTTCCTTTTTGATTGGTATAGGTGTGCGTTATGTACTTAAACTGAAATCCAAGCTGCAGTAATTTATCTTGTTTGGCCTTGGCCATTTGCTCACCTTCAGGAAGGAGGCTTTCTAATATGCGACGGTTCTTTCCAAGTGCATTATTTACGTTCCGGATATAATTATTTGCCGCACTTTTCAACTCATTGTTGTAAGCCGCCCGGCAATAATCATCACAAAATTTTTTGTCGCTGCGGCCTTTTACAGGCTTTTCGCAAAACATACAGGTTTTAATGTCTTTCTCCTTTAACATAGTACCAGCTTTGGTTTGATAAATATTTAGTTCCGATACAACCGTTTACATACGGTTATAAAGGTAAGTAAAAGGATAATCTCCGGCTATGGCTTTTTTGCACCCCCATCTTTGTGTTGTCAATCGGAATTGATGAAACTAGCCCGGTTGATTGAAATAAATTAAAAACCGCAGACCCTCACAAAAATACAGGGCGAGCACAAAACTAAAAACGATGTACGCATTAAAAAACAAAGTTCAACTGATTGGTAACTTAGGTAACGATCCTGAAGTTAAAACTACCGAAAATGGTAAAAAGCTGGCCCGTTTCTCCGTGGCTACTAATGAAAGCTATCGTAACGCAAGTGGCGAAAAAGTAACCGAAACCACCTGGCACAATTTAGTTGCCTGGGGTAAGGCTGCTGAAATTGCCGAGAAGTATCTGAATAAAGGAAGTGAAATTGCTATAGAAGGCAAACTCATCAACCGCAGTTATACAGATAAGGATGGTAATAAAAAGTACATTACCGAAGTACAGGTAAATGAGCTTTTAATGCTGGGCAGCAAAACTGCTGCAACAGCTTAAAATTAAGAACGTCGGTTTATTTTACATAGGCCGGCGTTCTTTTCTTATTATCTACTCTTATCTTTATTATAATGCAAAACATTGAAAGGAACGAAGTCTTTGATTTGGCTTACCGTTTTGTAACTGAAACGAGTGAGAATATTTTCCTTACCGGAAAAGCTGGTACCGGCAAAACAACCTTCTTAAAATTCCTGAAAGAAAATTCCACAAAAAATATTATTGTCGCAGCACCAACCGGCGTGGCAGCAATTAATGCCGGCGGCGTTACACTGCACAGTTTATTTCAGTTACCGTTTCATCCTTTTCTCCCAACAAAAAATAATAAAGAAGAGTTGCTGGCGAAGATCAGGTTCAACCGGCAACGACTTTCTTTACTTCGCAAAATGGAATTGCTGGTAATAGATGAAATCAGTATGGTACGTTGCGATGTGATGGACGCTATTGATACCATTTTGAAACATGCCCGGAGGAATTATCATTTACCGTTTGGCGGAGTTCAACTATTATGTATTGGCGACCTGCATCAGCTACCGCCGGTTGCACAAAATCATGAATGGAGTATTTTGAATGAATATTATGAGTCGCCTTTCTTTTTCGACAGTATGGCCATAAAAGAACAATCGCCTTTATTGATAGAGCTGAATAAGATTTACCGCCAAAAAGAAGAAAGTTTTGTGAGGCTTTTAAATAAAGTCCGCAACAACCATATGGATGCAGATGATTTTGAGGATCTGCATTTAAGATACGATCCAGATTTCAATCCATCATCTGATGAAAAATATATCACCCTTACTTCTCATAATAACCAGGCCAACAAGATTAATGAGGTTAAACTTTATAGTTTAAACAGTCCATCATTTAAATACATTGCAAAAATAGAAGAAGATTTTCCGGAGAATATGTACCCGGTAGAACAGGAACTGGAGCTTAAAGAAGGAGCCCAGGTTATGTTTCTGAAAAATGACCTGATTCAAAAAAGATATTTCAATGGCAAGATTGGTGTTGTAAAAGAGCTTCAAAAAGAAAAAATAATTGTGGATTGTGACGGAACCGAAATTGAGGTGGGGTTGGAAACCTGGGAAAACAGCCGTTACACACTTAACCGCGCAGATGGAAAATTAGAACAGGAAACCCTCGGCACTTTTACACAATACCCGTTAAGGCTTGCCTGGGCTATTACCATTCATAAAAGCCAGGGGTTAACTTTCGAAAAAGTAATGATTGATGCCGGTGCAGCATTCAGCAGCGGGCAGGTATATGTAGCGCTAAGCCGCTGCACCAGCCTGGATGGAATAGTTCTGTTAAGTAAAATTCAGCCAACAGCCATTCATAGTAACGATAATGTTATAAAGGGGCAGCAATCGCTTTCATACAAAGGAGATCTTGCAGAACGTTTTGCCGGAGCAAGGCAACTGTTTACACAACAATTGCTGGAAGAGATTTTTTCTTTTAGTGAAGTTAGTGCCGCCATTGACCAGGTTGAATTTCAAATCAACCAGCACAAAGAAAAATTAAATAAAGAAGCCGTTGACTGGATAAACAATTTTAAAAAGCATATTGCAGCCGATAAAGAAATAGGCTTGAAGTTTATTGGGCATATTTCTTTTTTAATGAAGTATGAAGGAATTATAGAAAATAATGCAGCCTTGCAAAAACGAATTTCGGATGCGGCCAACCATTTTGTTCCAAAACTTGAGCGCTATCTGAAAGAACTAAGATCTAATCCTTTAAGTACAGAACATAAAGAAACAGCTACAGCACTTAATGAAAAGCTGAATGAGTTTGGTGTTGCCTTATACAATTGTAATTTTTACATGCAGTATTGTAAACAACAATTTTCGGTTACCGGTTTTTTACAACATAAATTAAAATACAGCCTGCCCAGGTTTAATATTAACTGTTATGCCAGCGAAACTGCTGATGTAAAAACAGATGATCTTTCTAATGCAGAACTGTTTGCCACTTTAAAACGCTGGCGCAATA
>JBATAS010000425.1:0-4494 GCA_049661965.1 Ferruginibacter sp.
GCTATAACCGTGCAAGGCAGGCGGCCATTACAACCGAATTAACGGAGATTGTGAGTGGTGCTGCTGCGTTGCAGGGATAAAAATGATTTGATGATGTATTGATTTGGTGATTTGAAGATGAAGATCACTTAATTATCAAATCATCAAATTTCCAAATTATCAAATCGAACATGGAACTTTCAGAAATCATTCCACATATAGAGGCTTTAATTTTTGCCAGCGAAAAACCGCTCACCAATGAAGATGTTCTTGAACTGGTGAACAGTGCATTGGCATTTATTGAAGACCGTGCTACACAGGAACAGGTGGATGCAGCCATAGAAGGCATCAGTGAAAAATACAGCGCCGAGTTTTATGCTTTTGAATTAAAACAGATCGGCGGCGGCTGGCAGTTCCTTACTAAAAAAGAATACCACAAAACGGTTGCACAATTAAATGGCGATAAATTTTTAAAACGTCTTTCTACAGCAGCGCTCGAAACGCTTGCTATCATTGCTTATAAGCAACCCATCACTAAAAGTGAAATAGAAGCCATCCGTGGTGTAAACTGTGATTATGCAGTGCAAAAATTGCTGGAAAAAGACCTGGTGATTATTTCGGGGCGTAATGAAGATGCTGTTGGTAAGCCACTGATATATGCTACTTCAAAATCTTTTATGGATTATTTTGGCATCAATAGTGCCGAAGACTTACCAAAAATTTCGGAAGTGATGATGGAGGAACTGGTTAAAGCTACCAACGTACAGGAAGCCGATGAAAATGCTCCTGAAGAAATAATTGAAGCAACTGTTACAACAGAACAAACAGAAGATATAACAGATGAGAATGAGCCTGCAGAAGAAGATGATACAGTATTAACTGTTACTGAAAACGGTGACATAATTGAAGAGACAAATGGAGAAAACAATCCTGACAAAGAAACAGAAGCTTAACATTTACCAGTAAGCATATTTAAACGGGCATGATTTTTTCATGCCTTTTGTTTTTACATTAACTTTAAGCTGTTTTAAAACAAATATTTATGCTTTTTCCACTTAAGTATTTTTTATATAGCCTGGTATTCATATCATGCACATCAACTAAAAATAATGCCGTTGTGACTAACGAGATAAAAAACAAACCTATTGAAGGATGGAGCTCGTTTGACAAGCAGGGACATCGTGGATGCCGGGGCTTAATGCCCGAGAATACCATACCCGCCATGATCAACGCTATTGGTTTAGGTGTTACAACTGTAGAAATGGATGTATGTATCAGTAAAGACAATAAAGTTTTTCTTTCGCATGAACCGTTCTTTAATCATGAAATAACAATGCTGCCGGATGGAGGATTTATACCTGAAAAGAATGAACGGTTGTTCAATATGTATAAAATGGATTATGACTCTATCATAAAATATGATGTAGGATTAACACCACATCCACGTTTTCCCGATCAACAAAAAATGAAAGCTGTAAAGCCACTGCTTGCCGATGTTTTTAAAGCTATACATGAATATATGATGATGGCCAGGCGACCGCCGCCATTTTTTAATATCGAAACCAAGACCATGCCTGCCGGTGATGATATCTACCATCCTAAACCCGCTGAATTTGTAGAATTGCTGATGGGCGTGATCAAAGAGTACCAACTGGAAGGCCAGGTCATCATCCAGTCATTCGATTTCAGGACCTTGCAATACCTTCATCAGCATTACCCAAAAATAAAAACAGCAATGCTGATTGAAGCAAATAACAAAAACAGTTTTCGTAAGCAAATTAAAGACCTGGGTTTTACTCCTGATATATACAGCCCCGAATCAAGTTTGGTTATACCCGACCTGATAAAGGATTGTCACGATCTGAACATAAAGATCATTCCCTGGACAGTTAATAATAAAAAAGAAATTGAAAAATTTAAAAAGATGGGTGTTGATGGGATTATTACTGACTATCCCAATTTATTTGATTAGCAGATTACAAACCCAACCAGTCATTTGCATTCTTAAATAATAATTTTTCTTTCAGCGCTCTAGAAAAATTCATCTCCTCTATCAATTTCCCCGGATGATGCTCACCCAGCGGAAAAGGATAATCACTGCCCATACAAATTTTATCTTCTCCCATCAGTTCAATAATAAAATTCATGGCCATGGGGTCATGCACCAAACTATCTATCCAGAATTTCCCAATATAATCTCTCGGATTTATTGCATTATCAATCGCAACTAAATCGGGCCGTACATTGAAGCCATGTTCTATTCTGCCGATGGTGATAGGGAATGAACCTCCGCCATGTGCAAAAGCCACCCGCAGTTTTGGAAATTTTTGAAACACCCCGCCAAAGATCAACGAACAGATAGCCCGTGAAGTTTCACCCGGCATACCAACCAACCAGGGCAGCCAGTATTTCTGCATCTGGTCCTGCCCCATCATTTCCCAGGGGTGTACAAACAAGGCGCAGCCCAGCTTTTCAGCTGCTTCATAAAACGGGAAGAACTGTTCATCATTTAAATTTACACCGTTGATATTGCTGCCAATCTCCAATCCGGGCATTTTTAATTCGGTAACACAGCGCTCCATTTCTTTAATGGCCATGTCAACTTCCTGCATGGGCACTGTACCAATCCCAATAAAACGTTTTGGATTTTTTGCAACCGTATCTGCAATATGGTCATTAAAAAAACGGGCGGTTTCCAATCCGTCTTTTGCTTTTGCCCAATAATTAAATAAAACAGGAATGGTGGAAAGCACCTGCACTGTAACATCTGTTTCATCCATTTCTTTCATCCGCAAAGCAGCATCAAAACAATTATCCTCTACTTCCCTGAAAAGCTTATCGCCCTTCATCATGCAGGCCTTGCAATTGCGGTGTTCTAAATGTATAAATTCACCATAACCAAATTTTTGTACCCAGTTGGGCATTTTATCCGGCATGATGTGGGTGTGAATATCAATTTTCATATCGAAGGTTTGTGGTTTGTGATTTGTGGTTTATCGTTTGTGGTTAACAACAAACTACAAACAGCTTAACCTTTCTTAATCGGTGCACTCATTACTGTTCCGCATTTTGCGCAAGTACGTTTTTGTTCATCATTATAAAACCCCTCCATAACCGGCGGCAGTTGAGAAACTATATCAGTAATCACTTTATACTCCTCATATAATTTATTGCCGCAGTTTTCGCAGTACCACAAAAAACCGTCTTCTTCGGTTTCCCTTACTTTTTCAATCACCAAACCAACAGTACCCTCTCCTCTCTGTGGCGAGTGTGGCGTTTTGGGCGGCAATAAAAACATATCGCCCTCATTAATGGCAATATCCCTTGCTTCACCATTGTCAATAATTTTCAAAACAATATTTCCTTCTACCTGGTAATACAGTTCTTCACTTTCATTAAAATGATAATCCTTGCGGCTGTTGGGTCCGCCAACCACCATCACAATAAAATTTTCGGCGTCTTTATAAATGCATTGGTTACCCACCGGAGGCTTTAACAGGCCGCGGTTTTCATCAATCCATTTCTTTAAATTAAAAGGTGCTGCTATAGACATAATCGTAATTTTAGACTTGCAAGTTAATTATTTTTTTGTCCCCAGCCGATTATCGCTAATGATCTGTGGTGGCGTCGCACTCTTGTACAATTAATCAATATTGAGCTCTTCCTTTTTCAATTCATAACTCATAATTCTAAATTCATAATTCCCAACTTAGTTTTATCTTTAATTATGAACCTGACTGTTCCTTATCATCTCGAAAATTTTATCGGCGGAAACTTCATCGGCCCACTCAGTGGCAATTTTATAGACAATATAAATCCCGCCACCGCCGAAATGTACGGACAAATACCCGACAGTAATTCAAAAGATATTAATGTAGCTGTTAAAGCTGCAAAAAAAGCTTTCCCGTCATGGAGTACCACATCAGTAGAAAAAAGATTTACGATATTAAATAAGATTGCTGAACTCATTGAAGCAAACCTGAACGAACTCGCACTTGCCGAAACCAACGACAATGGAAAACCATTATGGTTGAGTAAGCAGGTTGATATTCCAAGAGCATCATCCAACTTTCGGTTTTTTGCGACAGGCATTATGCATTTTGCAAACGAAAGTCATAGTATGGAAGACAAGGCGGTGAATTATACGCTGCGTCAACCAATAGGAATCGTGGGTTGCATCTCTCCCTGGAATCTTCCCTTATATTTATTTACCTGGAAGATTGCGCCTGCATTAGCAGCCGGCAATTGCGTAATTGCAAAACCTTCGGAAGTTACGCCCGTTACGGCTTTTCTCCTGGGAAAAATTTGCAAAGAAGCTGGTTTGCCTGATGGCGTGTTGAATATTGTTCACGGTGTTGGCCAGCATTGCGGCGAAGCCATTGTAAAACACCCTGAGATAAAAGCCATATCATTTACAGGCAGTACCAAGGCCGGCGAACGCATAGCATCTATTGCTGCTCCCATGTTTAAAAAATTATCGCTGGAACTGGGCGGCAAAAATCCCAATATCATTTT
>JBATAS010000426.1:0-5652 GCA_049661965.1 Ferruginibacter sp.
CATATATGCTGGCAAGTTCATTGATAGAAGGTGGGATGAATTGGTGGCAATCCATTCTCACTATTTTTATTGGCAATACAGTTGTATTAATCCCAATGATATTAAACGGGCATGCCGGAGCTAAATACGGAATTCCCTTTCCCGTTTTTGCAAGAGCAAGTTTTGGAACAAAGGGAGCAAATATTCCGGCGATATTACGAGCTATTGTTGCTTGCGGCTGGTTTGGCATACAAACATGGATTGGCGGATTCTCCATTTATCAAATGATGAAACTCTGGATTCCTTCACTGGCAACACTACCACAAATATTTCCTGATTCATTTGGATTGGAAACTGGTCCGGCCATTTGCTTTTTTATTTTCTGGCTGCTGAATATGTGGGTGGTTTATTTGGGTGTTGAAAGCATTAAAAAGTTATTAGTGTTCAAAGCCTTCTTTTTACCCTTTGCTGCATTGGCACTTTTATTCTGGGCCATCAATGCCGGCCATGGTTTAGGGCCAATATTGGCACAGCCCGCAAAGCTCGAAGGGCCTGCATTCTGGGCCTTCTTTTTTCCTGCACTTACAGGAATGGTTGGCTTTTGGGCAACACTGTCCCTAAACATTCCGGACTTTACCCGCTATGCAAAAAGCCAGAAGGCACAAGTCAACGGGCAAATAATCGGACTGCCACCATCCATGACCTTATTTGCATTTATCGGAGTTGTAGTTACGTCGGCAACGTTTATTATCTATGGCGAAACCATTTGGGATCCCGTTGTACTGGCTGGTAAATTTGAAAATAAATTATTGGTAAGTGCGGCGATGATTGCTGTGGCTATCTCTACATTGGCAACAAACATTGCAGCAAATATTGTAAGCCCTGCAAATGATTTTGCAAACATCTCACCAAAAAAAATAAATTTTAGAACAGGTGGCTACATAACCGGTATTATCGGCATTTTAATTTTCCCCTGGAAATTGATTGCCGATCCGAATGGATATATTTTTACTTGGTTGATTGCCTACTCGAGTTTACTCGGTCCGGTTGGAGGCATTATGATAGCCGATTATTATTTTATCCGCAGACAAAATTTAGTTGTTGATGATCTGTATCAGCACAAAGGCATTTATGGCTTTGTTAATGGATTTAATGCTGCAGCCGTAATTGCATTGCTGATTGGGATTGTTCCGAATATTCCAGGATTTTTATTGCAGATAAAGTTGATTTCGACGACAGCCTTTCCGTCATGGATATCAGAATTATATCATTATGCCTGGTTTGTCGGTTTTTTTGTAAGCGGCATTGTATATATATGGATGATGCGGAATTATAAGACAGGAATTGTAAATTTGGATAAACAGAAATAAACGGTCATGTCGATATTAATTAAGAACGCAAATATTATTGGTGCATCTGAAAATTATACAGGTGATATTTTTATCCAGGGAGAAAGTATTGCAGCTATTGGAAAAAATCTGGATATACAGGCCGATAAAATAATTGACGCAACAGGATTGCTTGCGTTCCCCGGCTGTATCGATCCGCATGTGCATCTGGAAATGCCGTTCATGGGTACTTTCAGCAGTGATAATTACGAAACAGGAACCCGTGCTGCACTGCACGGCGGTACAACAACGGTCATTGATTTTATTTTACAGTCACAAGGGCATTCTTTATATGAAGCTTTCAATGCATGGAGCGGCAGGGCAAATGGAAATGCAGTAGGCGATTACAGTTTTCACATGGCGGTTACCGATTTTAATGAAAACACTTGTAAAGAAATTGTGGAGATGATTGAAAAAGAAGGCATCACTTCTTTTAAAATATTCATGGCCTACAAAGGCGCATTGATGATTGATGATAAACAGATGGTTGGTTTGATGAATGAGGTGAAGGCACGTGGCGGCATGGTAACGGTTCATGCAACCAATGGCGACATGATTGATTTTCTGATTGCAAAAAACTTAAGCGAAGGAAATACGGCTCCGTTATATCATTATTTGTCTCAACCCGAAATTACAGAAGCCGAGGCATCTGAACGTTTTGCTTCTATTGCAGGCTACACAGGTTGCCCCGGCTACATTGTACACATGACCTGCGAAGACGCATTAAATGCAGTACGTAATAACAATCGCCACAATCAAAAAGTTTTTGCAGAGACCTGTATTCAATATTTATTATTGGATGCTTCTTTATATGAACAGAATTTTGAAGGCGCAAAGTGGGTGATGAGCCCGCCGTTGAGGGAGAAGAAAGACCAGGAAGCATTATGGGCAGGTATCAACCAGGGATTGATACAGGTTGTTGCAACTGATCATTGTCCGTTTAAATGGGAACAGAAACTTTTAGGGAAAGATGATTTTTCAAAAATACCAAACGGGCATCCTGCAATAGAACACCGTGTTGAATTATTATACAGCGAAGGAGTGAGAAAAGGAAAAATTACGCTGAATAAATTTGTTGAAGTTCTCTCAACAAACCCGGCAAAGATATTCGGTATGTTTCCGCAGAAGGGCTGCATTGCTCCGGGCAGCGATGCTGATATTGTTTTGTTTGATCCGATGAAAGAGCATACAATCAGTTCATCAACTCATCACATGAATACAGACTATTCTGCTTATGAAGGATGGAAACTGACAGGTAAAATAAAAACTGTTTTATTAAGAGGAGAAGTTGTAATTGATGATGGAAAATGTTTGGTAGAAAAAGGGAATGGGAAATTTATTAAAAGAAATAAAGTGTCTCAAGTAATTTAGAATTAGGAATGATGAATTATGAATGAAGGCAAAGAAAATATCATTGTTAAGAAATCATATTCATTTGCCATGGCAATTGTTAAAGTATACAAGTATCTGATTAATGATAGGAAAGAGTTTGTGCTTTCGAAACAAATGTTGAGAAGCAGAACATCGATAGGTGCAAATATTCATGAGGCAATTGCAAGTGAGTCGAAGAAAGACTTTGTTCATAAACTGGGAATTGCCGTAAAAGAGGTTAGGGAAACATCTTATTGGCTTAATCTTTTAAAAGACAGTGAATATATCAACGGAGAACAATTTAAAAATTTATATAGTGATTGCGACGAGCTGCTAAGAATTTTAAACAGTATCATTCTTACAACAAAAGAAAGATATTTCAAAACAGCTTGATCATATTCATAATTCATAACTCGAAATTCATAATTTACACATATGCCAAGAATGATTAAATCAGGACTTATTCAAATGTCCTTACCAAAAACCGAAGGAGAAGGAACCATTCCGGAAATTGTAAATGCCATGCTGCAGAAACATATTCCATTGATTGAAGAGGCCGGTCAAAAAGGCGTGCAGATACTTTGTCTGCAGGAAATTTTTAATACACCATACTTCTGTCCTGGGCAGGATAAAAAATGGTACGAAAGTGCAGAATCAGTTCCCGGTCCAACCACCGACCTGATGGCGACTTATGCAAAGAAGTATAACATGGTCATTATCGTTCCTATTTATGAAAAAGAGCAAGCCGGTGTTTTATATAATACCGCTGCAGTGATTGATGCAGACGGAACCTATTTAGGTAAGTACAGAAAAAACCATATTCCGCATACCAGCGGCTTTTGGGAAAAGTTTTTCTTCAAGCCCGGAAACCTTGGCTACCCTGTGTTTCAGACTAAGTACGCTAAAGTAGGCGTGTACATTTGTTACGACCGGCACTTTCCCGATGGTGCAAGATGTTTAGGTTTGAATGGTGCTGAAATCGTTTACAATCCTTCAGCTACTGTTGCGGGCTTATCACAATATTTGTGGAAACTGGAGCAACCTGCTCATGCCGCAGCCAACGGTTATTTCATGGGTTGCATCAACCGGGTTGGTGAAGAGAAGCCCTGGAACCTGGGTAAGTTTTATGGCAGCAGTTATTTTGTTGACCCACGTGGACAAATTTTTGCACAAGCAAGTGAAGATAAAGATGAACTGCTGATTGCAGAATTTGATTTAGATATGATTGAAGAAGTAAGAAGTGTGTGGCAGTTTTTCAGAGACAGGAGGCCGGAAACCTATGGCAAACTCACCGAGCTCTGATATAATTATGAATACAGAATTATGAATTCGGAATGTGGGATCATTCATAATTCATAACTCATAATTCTAAATTTTTTACATGATTCAAAATAACAGACTTTCTAAAGAACAATACACCGAAAATTTCAGCGACATTCATCCGCCGTTTGAAACAGCAGATGCAGCAATGGTTGAAGCAAACCGCTGCCTGTTTTGTTATGATGCTCCCTGCATGAAAAGCTGTCCTACCGGAATTGATGTGCCCAAATTCATCAAACAGATTGCAACAGAAAATATCAAAGGTTCAGCGCATACAATTTTTTCTTCCAACATTATGGGTGCTGGCTGCAGTAAGGTTTGCCCGGTAGAAAAATTATGTGAAGGTGCCTGTGTTTATAATTTCATGGAAGAAACGCCAATCCATATAGCAAAACTGCAGCGTTACTCTACTGAGATTGCTATGCAAAGGAACTGGCAATCATTTGAAAGAAAACCATCTAATGGGAAGAAAGTTGCAATCGTTGGCGCAGGCCCTGCAGGTTTAAGTTGTGCACATGTTTTATCTAGAGAAGGAATTGATGTTACCATTTTTGAAAAAGAAAGCAAGGGCGGAGGTTTGATGACCTATGGTATTGCTGCTTATAAAGTAACTCCACAGTTTTGCGAAGATGAGGTGAATTATATTTTAGGAATTGGGGGTATTGAAATAAAATACAACCAGGAATTGGGAAAAGATATTTCATTGGCTCAATTAAAAAAGGATTTTGATGCAGTTTACCTGGGAATAGGAGTTGGCGTGGCAAGGCAACTGGATATTCCGGGAGAAAAACTGGAAGGTGTGGTGGATGCCATTCAGTTTATTTACGATATACGTGCCAATGGATTTTCAACTGTTCCTGTAGGCGATAAAGTGGCAGTTATTGGCATGGGGATGACAGCTATTGATGCCGCTACACAGGCGAAAAGATTAGGAGCAAAAGAAGTTACATTGGTTTACAGAAGAACTGAGGCTGAAAAGCCATGCACCGATGTTGAACTGGATATTGCAAAATTAGATGGTTGTGAAATTATCTGGCTTGCTGCACCGCAGAAAATAAAAGGTTCAGCAGGAAAAGTAAAACAGCTTGTTTGCAGTGTAATGAAGCTAGGAGAACCCGATGCAAGTGGCAGAAGAAGCCCTATTGATACAGGCGAAACATTTAACCTGGATGTGGATATGGTAATCAAAGCTGCTGGGCAGGTTCCGTTTGAAAAACTGGTTAAGAAATTCAAAATTGAAAATTTAAAAGGGAAAATTGCGATTGATGATAATTGTGCAACAAATATTAAAGGCGTTTTTGCCGGCGGTGATGCGGTGAATGGTGGAAAAGAAGTTGTTGATGCTGTGCAGGCAGGAAAAGATGGAGCAGCGTTAATTTTAAAATACATAGGAATGTAGAATTAGGAATTATGAATTATGAATGAGACCACATTCATAATTCATAATTCATCACTCATAATTATTTCAGATGGCAGACATAAGATCGAATTTTCTCGGTATCAAATCTCCCAACCCGTTTTGGTTGGCCAGTGCACCACCTACTGATAAAAAAATAAATGTACTCCGTGCGTTTGAAGCAGGCTGGGGTGGTGT
>JBATAS010000427.1:0-1929 GCA_049661965.1 Ferruginibacter sp.
GTTGAGTCAAAGTAACTGAATCAATAGCTGTACAATCCAGGCTATCTCTGATAGTGACTATATAATTACCTACACCAAGACCTGAAATAAAAGAGCCATTTGGGCCATTCTGCCACGAATATCTGTAATTTGAACCAGTCCCACCTGCAGCTGCAATAGAAATTGACCCATCTGCTAAACCAAAACAAGATGGGTTAGATGTTATGGTATTTATTGTATCCAATGTTAATCTGGAAGGTGACTTTATTTCAAAAAATGTAGTATCAGAAACGCAATTATTGCTGTTATTGGCAATGACCCATGCATTTCCCGCGGGTAAATTGACTGAGAACGGACCTATTGACCCGGTTGACCATTTAAAATTTATACCTGCAGGCGAATTAAAAATTGCCGCAAGACCATCTGACAACCCAAAACAGGTGATGTTTCTAATATTTGGAGTGGGAGATGATATCTTTAATGGTTCATCAATAGTAATGGTATCTGTTTTAATACAATTATTGCCGTCAGTAATTTTGAAAACATATTTTCCTGCAGAAGAAATCAGCAAGCTGTCATTGTCAATGACTAAAGCGTTTCCTGCTTTTTGCCATTCATATTTATAACTCCCGCTTCCCCCGGTTACATCCACCAGTATGCTGCCCTGATCCTGAAAACAAATGGCATTAGAAATATTTTTAATTAAAGCTAGCGATTCTGGTTCTGTTATCACTACTTGTTTTATTTCAGACGAACAATTATTTTTATCAGTAACCTGAACCGTGTAATTGCCGGGTCCAATATTTTGTACTGTTGGTTGGGAAGATACAGTAGTTCCAGCACTATCCTTCCAAACTACACCAAAAGGACCATTGGGGCTCTGAATATTTACCTTAAGCGAACCATTTTTAGCACTGAAGCAACTGATATTTTGAGTTTCTGTGGTGATTTCAGGTTTTCCCTGTTGATTTATAGTTTGGGTAAATGTTGCGGTACAATTTTTGGAATCAGTCACCGTAACACTGTACTGCCCACCCGGTAAATCCTTGATCATATTGGTATCGCCGGCAGTGGTGACACTCCATGCGTATCGGTATCCCGGCATGCCGCCTGACGGATTTAGTGAAATTGAACCCAGCGAATCACAATTGGTCTGAACAACGATCTCATGAAATTGAATCGAATCTGGTTCAATAATAGATATGGAATCTTTTATACGGCATCCGGCAGCATTTATAGCATCAACAATATACAGTCCGGCTTTAGCATCTAATATTGTATCCCTCCTTATGATAGTTGTATTTCCTGATTTTTGCCATTCAAACGTGTATCCGGAGTTTCCCCCGGTAACATTGACCAGCGCCTGTCCATTTTGATTGTAACATGTTGCATCTGTTTTTCCTAAAGACATAAAAAACGGGGCCGGTTCTGGTAATGTAACGCTCATCGGGAACGAAGCACACATACTTTTGTCAGTAACCTGCACAGTATATTTGCCGGGTTTAACATTTAGAATAGTTTGACCAATAGAGACAACTGTCCCGGTACTGTCAGTCCATTTGACGTCGAATGGTCCGTTTCCGCTTTGTATGTCCACCCTCAATATTCCATCATTGGCACCGTTGCATGAGATGTTTTTGACTATTTCAGGATTTACATTTAGCGTCCCCTGCTGGTTTAGTGTTACGGACAGGGAGTCTTTGCAATTATTGGCATCAGAAACCGTTACCTTAAAAGTTCCGCCGGAGAGATTTGAAAGGTTACTTACATTGCCGGCCTGCGGAGGATTCCAGGTATATACATATGCTGCATTTCCACCTGTGGCGTTTAGGGTAATGGAACCTGGTTTATCACATTCAGGATGAACCAAAGTGCTGTTTATTTTAAGAGAATCGGGTTCTTTTACAGTAAAAAATACAGTATCCCTGCAATTATTAAAGTCAATCATCC
>JBATAS010000428.1:0-4182 GCA_049661965.1 Ferruginibacter sp.
AGCCGGAGGTTTGTTATTTGTGGATGGAGCAGTTGGCAATTCGGCATTAAAGTTTGTACTTGATACCGGAGCAAGAGAAACTATTTTAAGCAAATCTTTTGCCGATGATAATAAGATTAAATTTGAAGTGCTGTCGAAAAATAAAACAATAACAGGGATAGATGGTATGCCAACCAAAGCCACTGTAGTTAAAGTGCCTTCTTTTAAAATTGGCCCTCATGTATTTCCTTTTCACTCAATGATTTTGGGTGATGTTGCTGCGCTGCAGTCCTTTGGGCTTCATAAAGGCAGCGCTATTTTGGGAATGGATTTTTTCAGGCAGTCCTCTTTATTGCAGATTGATTTTGTTAATAAAGAACTGACTATACGCTCTTCAATTTTTTGAAAAGCTTAAGACATCTTTAATTATCAATTCTGTAGCGGAAAATAATCAGGCCCTTAATTCCACTTTAAAAGCAAGACTTAAATAGGTATAGTAATTACCTGACTGATCGTCGGTAGTAGCTACCCATTCCTGTCCGCCTATATAAGGCAACTGATTAACACTTCCGGCAGCTTCTCCTACGCCAACCAGGCCGGTTTCGCTTTTCAACCTGAATCCATAGGCTGTTCCTTTATGCAGGTGTAAACCACTTAAAGGAAAAGCTATCCACTTACCGGTATCATTGTGGGTAAACTCAACTTTTGATGAGCCTATTACAGGTCCCCAGGATTTATTGATGGGATCGAATACATGAATTGTCATATCAACAGAACCGTTGCTGGTAACATAGTTGGATAATACTTCAATGCAGTCCAGGTCACCTTCTGCAGGACAAAAAAAAGTTTGACCGGTAATGCGGTTTTTAGTTTCTCCCTGCCAATGACCAATCCATGAAGTGGTGTTGTTTGTAATTTGCTGCACTACAGCTTTTAAATGTGTGTTTGATTGAACAGTTTCCATACGATTAAATTTTTAAGAATAAAAATATCGGGTTACAGTATATATGAATCCATATAAAGTAACAACATTCGGGTAGAAATATTGTGCTTTGTTTAAGTTTCTTTCAGCAAAAAACTGTTAAAACTTATTGCTATAAAACCTGGAGAGTCAATTTCAGACTGTCAGAATTTAAAATAAACGAATAACCTTCCAAAATTCTTACTGTCGTTTTCAATGCGGTGATATAAAGGTTTGATATGTGGGAGTTGTAAAAAACGCTGCACTTTCTTTTTTAATTGTCCGCTTCCTTTGCCGGGAATTATCTCCACTTCTTTTATCTTTTTATCAATAGCATCTTCAAATGCCTGCAGCAAAGCTTTATCAATGGCTTTACTGTTGTTGTAAATATTATGCAGATCAACTTTTATTTTTGCCATTTTTTCTAAATACTAAATCAGCCTTATGCCGCCTTTTTCAAAACTTATTTTTCTTTGCTTGTACAAATTACCCGTCGTCATCTTAAACGTTTTTTTACTCATGGCAAAAAACGAATAAATTTCATCCGGATCACTTTTGTCATGATAAGGAAGGAATCCGTCATTTTCGTTTAATAAACGGAGAATTTTTTCTGTCTCATCTTCAACTCTGTTATAGCCTGGCTTTCCTGCGGCAACGTCAATACGGTAACGTTCGGCTCCTGTTTTATCTTCGGGATATATTTTTTTAATAAAACCCTTGAATTTATCGCCGGCAGTAATGTTCCTGTAAATTTCGTTATGGTGTAAAACACCAGTGTGTTGGTTGTTGATGATGACTACATAACCAATATCGGTACGGCGGTAAACAATCAGGTCAACAATTTCAAGCTCTTTAACGGTAAGTTCTTCATTACTTAAATAAGGTTCTATTTTTTCTGTAGCTGCCAGCCTTCCGGTTTGTTCATCCAGATAAATTTTTACCAGGTACTCGCCGTTTGGTATCATATTGTTTTGCTGTTTCGATTTTGGAACAAACAGGTCCTTCATCAATCCATTATCTAAAAAAGCACCGTGTGCCGTTACACTTATTGTTCTCAGCTTTACAATATCGCCAAGAATGCCTTTAGGTTTTTGGGTGGTGGCAATTAACCTGTCTTCACCGTCATGGTATAAAAAAACTGTCAGCTCATCACCGGTTTTTGTTCTGGCCGGAACAAACCGCTTGGGCAATAAAATACCCTCGGCGCCATCATCCAGGTAAACACCAAAATCAACTTCACGGGCCACTTTTAAATTATTGTATTCTCCTACCTGTATCATATCAGTTTTATAAATATAAGAATCATTGTACGGCACAAAGATACTACCGGTATAATCAACATTGTTAAATACATTATCTTCACCTGATTTTTAAAAAACATAAAACATTGAAGTTTACAGAATTTGGATTCGACCAGCGCCTTATGGAAGGTATAGATGCCTCGGGTTATGAAGATGCCACCCCTGTTCAGGAACAGGTTATTCCCCTGATAATGGCCGGAAAAGATATAATTGCATCGGCACAAACAGGTACCGGTAAAACGGCTGCTTTTTTATTACCATTGATAAATAAGATCATAACTGATCCTCATGAGGATCATACCAACAATGCATTGGTGATTGTACCAACCCGTGAGCTGGCTGTTCAGATAGCGCAGCACATGGAGGGGCTTTCTTATTTTACTTCGGTAAGTTCCATTGCCGTTTATGGCGGTGGCGATGGCAATGCATTTGTTCAGGAAAAAAAGGCATTAAGTCATGGCGCCGATGTGGTGATTTGTACACCCGGTAAAATGATGGCACATATAAAAATGGGTTATGTAAAACTGGGCGGTCTTAAGTATTTGATTTTGGATGAAGCCGACCGTATGCTCGACATGGGTTTTTATGATGATATCATGTTCATCATTAACAGCCTGCCCAAAAAAAGGCAAAATCTGTTGTTTTCGGCAACCATGCCGGGTAAAATCAGAGAGCTTGCCCGTAAGATTTTGCATCAGCCGGAAGAAGTAAATATCTCTATCAGCAAGCCAAACGAAAAAATTGAACAGGCTGCTTTTATTGTTTATGATACACAGAAAATTCCCCTGGTAAAACATCTGTTGCACAAAAAGGATTTTAAATCGGTATTAATTTTCTGCAGCAGTAAGATTGCTGTTAAAAATCTAACCCGTGATCTAAAGCGTGCTAAATTTTTAGCCGATGAAATTCACAGTGATCTTGATCAAACCAAAAGAGAAGATGTGTTGATGCAATTTAAAAGTGGCAGATTGCCCATTTTGATAGCTACTGATATTTTAAGCCGCGGTATCGACATTGACAATATTGATTTGGTTATTAATTATGATGTGCCGCACGACGGCGAAGATTATGTACACCGCATTGGCCGTACAGCCAGGGCCGCAGCAGAGGGGACTGCCTATACTTTTGTAACTGTAAAAGAACAGCGCAAATTTTCGGGCATCGAAAAACTGTTGGGTAAACCCGTACCTAAAGCAACAGTACCGGAAGAGCTTGGCGAAACACCCGAGTATAATACGGCATCTTCAAATGGGCATGCAGGAAACAGAAAATTCAACAAACCAAGGCGTTTTCAAAATAAAACCAGGCGGTAAGAATTTAATGGAGGATTAAATATTCAATATTTCTCCCTGTGCTGAAATATATTTGTAAAAATAATTTGCATCAGCTCCTTGTCCACCATATTATCCAGTCCCATAGAATATTTAAATGGTGTATCCACTTTTAAAGGCGACCTGCTAAAAAAAGAACTGGGCATATTTACTTTTAAAGATTTGCTGGAGCATTATCCTTTCAGGCATGTTGATAAAACAAAGCTGGATAAAATTGCTGACTTATCACCAGGTAATGAATATGCACAGGTAGCCGGAAAAATTACACAGATAGATATTTTAGGTGAAGGCCGGGGAAGAAGATTAACTGCACGGCTGCAGGATGAAACCGGGGAGGTTGAACTGGTCTGGTTTCAGGGAATAAGCTGGATACAAAAAGCAATTGCAGTAGGGCATCTGTATCTGGTTTTTGGGAAGCTCGGTTTTTTTATTGGCAAACCACAAATTGCACATCCCGAAATTGAAAATTTTGCTACGCAAAAGGCCGACGGAAAATATTACCTGGAGCCTGTTTACCCATCTACCGAAAAATTAAAAACAAAAGGGCTTAACGGAAGGGCCATTGGCAGATTAACTTATTCCTTACTGCAGATTCTTACCGAAAAAGACC
>JBATAS010000429.1:0-8172 GCA_049661965.1 Ferruginibacter sp.
CTGCAATAGTTTTGTTACTACCGGCATTGTTAAATTTATCAGAATAGGGATTGGGTAAATTATTAGTGCTGTTTTCTTTGGCCAGGTTTTTCTCTGCGGAACGCTGATTATTTGTTTCGGTTGTATATTGTTTATTACTAACTGTAACCGCTTTTTTATTTACAGCATCCCGTTGGTCGGGCTCGGTTGTTTGAGCAGCGGTTACAATATTATTTTCTGTATTTGTGTTTTCGGCGGGATTGGTTTCAGCTGTTATTGTATTTGAAGGAATTGTACTTTCTGGCTTGTTTGTTTCAGTTGTATTGTTGTTTGCCAATCCTCCATCCTTAGTTGGTACGGTAAAGTTATTTTTGTAAACAGATACGCCAGCCCATAAACAAAAGCCCAGTATTACTGCAGCAGCAGCAACTCTCCACCATTTAAAAGCAACCACCCTGGCTCCTTCTGTTCTGTATAAAGATTGTTTATCTGCAAAAACAACAGCACTATCAGGCTCCAATTTTGTTTGTCGTAAAATACTCCATTCGTCACGAGCTGTTTTATCTGTTGCCAGTAAAGCTTCAACAGTTTTTTTATCTGCAGTTGTTAACTCATCATCGCCATACAATAAAAGATTTTCCTGCAAGGCAGTAATTTCTTCTTCTTTAAATAACCAATCTTTTTTATTCAGTACAATATCATCTGCTATTACTACAGTTTGCTGCAGCATTGTCAACTCAATCTCCAAATCCGGATTCTCCTGCACAAATACATCAACAGCTTTCTTTTCCGCTGCAGATAATTCATTATCTACATACAGTAAAAAAAACTCTTCGTAATTATGTCTGTTTATCTGCATTCTTTTAAATAACGTTTTCCGGACTCACTATATATTCCCTCAATAGTAGCCGTGCCCGGTGTAAATAAACTTTTACCTGGCTTTCGTTTAGCCCGGTTATTTGTCCAATCTCTTCGTAACTGTATCCTTCGTAATCCTTTAATAAAACAAGGCTGCGTTGTTTTTCACTCAGCTTAGCCAGCGCTTCATTTAAAATTCTTTTCGTATCATGTTTTGGAGCCGCAGCGCCTTTTGCATTTTCAGTAAAATCTTCACTCAGTACAATCCGCTTGTTTTTACGGATATGATCAATCATCTGATTGTAAGCAACTGTAAACAAATAACTCTTACTACGGTCATTTTCTACTTTCTCCCTGTTTATCCATAGTTTTTCAAATGCACCCTGCACAACATCTTTTGCATCCTCATTATGCCTCAGGTTTTTGAGGATAAAGCGGTATACATTGTCTGCATACAGATTTACGCATTCATTATATTCTCTCTCCGTCATACAGTGATTGGGTAGTTAAATTACCTCAATAAGGGTTGTTTTATATGTGTTATACGAAGGTGACACTTAAAATGTTACAGAAGAATGCATAAAAGTTAATTTTTTACCGGATAGAACAGAAAAATCAGCGTTAATGAGTACAATCTGCTTAATCAGCGTTCCATTTTACCTAATTTTGCCTTCAAATTAACTTGCACTATATATGAATGAGAAATTTGTAACCCGTATTTCCGCCGAACTGAAAGAAATAGAATCGGCTGGCCTGACCAAAAAAGAAAGGGTGATCAGCAGCGAACAGGGAGCTGAAATTATCGTAAACGGTAAAACAGTACTTAACTTTTGTGCCAATAACTATCTTGGTCTTTCTTCTCACCCCAAAGTTGTTGCGGCTGCTAAAAAATATATTGACCTGCGTGGTTATGGAATGAGTAGTGTTCGTTTTATCTGCGGTACACAGGATATACATAAAGAACTGGAGCAAAAGCTGGCTGAATTTTTAGGCACAGAAGATACCATTTTATATGCTGCCGCTTTTGATGCCAATGGCGGTGTGTTTGAACCTTTATTTGGCGAAGAAGATGCGATAATCTCTGATACTTTAAATCATGCTTCAATTATTGATGGCGTGCGTTTGTGTAAGGCTCAGCGCTACCGTTATATACATAATGATATGGCCGATCTGGAAGCAAAGCTTAAAGAAACTGCTCATTTACGCAGCCGCATTATTGTAACCGATGGCAGTTTCAGTATGGATGGTACCATTGCACAATTGGATAAGATATGCGACCTGGCAGATAAATACGATGCCATAGTTATGATTGACGAATGCCACAGCAGTGGCTTTTTAGGAAAGACCGGCAGGGGAACACATGAGTACCGCAATGTGATGGGCCGCATTGATATTATAACCGGCACTTTAGGTAAAGCACTTGGCGGTGCCAGCGGAGGCTTTACCAGCGGTCGAAAAGAAATTATTGAAATGCTGAGGCAAAGAAGCCGTCCGTATTTATTCAGCAATACCGTTGCTCCAAGTATTGTAGGTGCGTCCATTGCTGTTTTGGATATGCTGAGCGAAACAACAGAATTAAGAGATCAGTTGGAGACCAATACAACATACTTCCGTACAAAAATGAGCGAAGCCGGTTTTGATATAAAGCCCGGCGACCATCCCATTGTACCCATCATGTTATACGATGCCGTGCTGGCACAAAACTTTGCAGCCAAACTTTTAGATGAAGGTATTTATGTAATTGGATTCTTCTTTCCGGTGGTAGCCAAAGGCCAGGCCAGGATAAGGGTACAGTTAAGTGCTGCGCATGAGCAAAGGCATTTAGATAAAGCGATAGAAGCATTTACCAAGATCGGGAAAGAGTTAGGCGTTTTAAAAAATTAATTGTTTTACCCGCAATAAAAAGCCCCGCCAAAAGCGGGGTTTTCTCATATAACCCTTTACGGGCCTAGCGTATTTCCTTTAAAGCAATTGAAAAACCTAAATCCATTTTTATAATAAGCGGATTGGCAGAGATATCATTTATCCAAAGCGTTTTAGTGCCGTTGCCATCAGCGGCATTATTAATGGCAAAACCGTTGATCTTTTTATCTTCACCTTTTATTTTTACAACCGGGTACACTTCATTATCATCGGGCAGATAAAAAGTTTCAGGGGCATTGTTGTCCAGTTGGAGGGTCGTTTTCTTATTAGTCATATCATCAAAGTTTTTCCCCGATAGCCAAACAGTACAGGCATCAGTCAGTTTCAGTTCTCCTCCCCTGAAATAGTTTACATATTTTGTTGCTTTTTTCTTTGCATCAGCATTGATGGTTACATGCCCCCTGGTATTGGCAGCATTGGTCATTTCATAATTAAAGTCAATACCCTCTTCTGAACTTTCGTCATTAATAATTACAATAAAGTCGTAGGTATTACTTCCGGCATTAACTTCATAAACCAGCGTATCGCCTTTTTTAATGTCGTAAGAACTTAAACTGCCGTCATCATTTTTAAGCATCAGCGGTAAAGAAAAACTTTCCTGAGCTATGGCATTTACAGCAATAGCTAAAATGGCTATAAAGAACATAAGAAGCTTTTTCATAAATTTTTGCTTGAGTTTGAGTCATAAACATATTAAATCAGGCCGGTAGCGTATATACCCAATACACGGTATTTTTCTGTTGGCATACAGTAAAACTTTACCTTTGCTCAGATAAAGAAGTGTCAGAAGACTTCCGAAGTTTTAAAGAAAGAATAGTATGTCAGAACAATCACAAACATTCATAGCCAAAAGCACCATTAAGGCTGCCGACCTGGAGCATCGCCGTAAAATCAATTTTAATATTGGTAAGTACAATGCAGTGGTACCAAAGGGTAAAGAGCAATTTGCCAATGTTCACTTAGCCCGTGAAAGAGCTAAAAACATAAAATGGCGTGCCATTGAAACCCTCGACAAACAACTGGAAGAGTTTGAACTGAATTTTACTAAACGTGGTGGCAAAGTTATCTGGGCCGAAAACAGCGACCAGGCTATTGAAGAAATTCTGAAGATATGCGCAGCAAAAAACTGCAAATCGCTGGTGAAGAGCAAGAGCATGGTTACCGTAGAAATTCACCTGAATGATGCACTGGAAAAAAACGGTATTGAAAGTGTGGAGACCGACCTGGGTGAATATATTCAACAGCTTGATGGCGAACCACCTTACCATATTGTAACGCCGGCCATGCATAAGAGTAAGGAAGATGTTGCCAGGCTGTTTAATAAAAAACTGGGTACCCCTGTTACGTTAACACCCGAAGAAATGACACAGGTTGCCCGTAATATTTTACGTGAAAAATATGTACAGGCCGAAGTTGGTGTTACCGGCGCAAACTTCATCATCAGCGATATTGGCGGCATTGCCGTTACCGAAAACGAAGGCAATGCAAGGTTAAGCTGCGCTTTTCCTAAAACACATATTGTAATTGTTGGTATCGAAAAGATGATCCCTTCAATTACAGACCTTGGATTATTCTGGCCACTGCTTTCTACTTTTGGTACCGGGCAAAAAATAACTGTTTATAATTCTATAATAACAGGACCAAGACAGGAAAACGAAAATGACGGACCTGAAGAAATGTATGTGATCTTGTTAGATAATGGCCGCACCAATATTTTACAGAATCCAAAACAACGGGAAAGCTTGTATTGCATAAGGTGCGGTGCCTGTTTAAATGCCTGTCCTATTTATAAAAATATTGGTGGCCATGCCTACGGTGCTACTTACAGCGGCCCTATTGGCTCTGTAATTACGCCGCACCTGCAGGGCATGGATGAATTTAAGCATTTAAGTTTTGCATCTTCGCTTTGCGGTAACTGTACCGAAGTATGTGCCGTAAAAATAAACCTGCATGAGCTATTGCTCGAAAACCGTAAAGAATCTGTTGAAGAAGGGTTTGTAAGTTTCAGCGAAAAAATAGCCTGGAAGGTTTGGAAACTGGCCAGTTTAAAAAGAGGCATGATGAATTTAGGCAGCGGTAATTTAAAAAACAAAGTGGTGAATGGTATGTTTAAGGGATGGAATAAAAACAGAAGCGACCTTAACTTCAGCCAAAAAACCTTTAACCAGCTTTGGAAAGAGCGATATAAAAAATAATAACCCTGAATAATAAATTATAAATCGGTTCCACTATGGTGGAACTTTTTTATTTTGTGCTGATATGGTATTGATCTATTCGCATATAAGTAACGCAAGGCTTCAATATATCTGCTCTTTTATTTTTAAAGAACTGATGGGCATTGATTATAAACTTACGATTGACTCCCAAAAATTCAAAGCACACGAAGGGCCAAAGATCAATTACAGTGATTCAAAGATTTCGCCGGATGAATTTTTTATCCGCAACCACGCTTTAATTTTTGAACAGCAGGTACAAAAACAAAATATTGAATGCTTTACAACAAATAACAACAAAGCCTTTTTTAAAACCGAAGGTTGCGATTTTCCTTTTGATATACTGGCAGCCTCTTTTTATTTACTAAGCCGCTACGAAGAATACCTGCCGCATGAAAAAGATATGTATGGCCGCTACGATTATGAAAACTCGTTGGCCTATAAAGAAGGTTTTTTGAATTTGCCTTTGATTAACATCTGGGTTCAACAATTTGCAGAAACGCTGAAATCAAAATTCTCAACATTCAACTTTAATTTTTCAACTTTCAACTTTCAACCCACTTACGATATTGATATTGCCTACTCTTATAAACACAAAGGATTATTAAGAAATACAGGTGGTTTTTTAAAAGCGCCGTCTGTAGAAAGAATAAAAGTATTAACCGGCAGAACCCAGGATCCATTTGACAGCTATGCCTGGCTTAATCAGCTTCATCAACAATACAACTTACAACCCATTTATTTTTTTTTAGTAGCGGACCAAAATGGCCGTTACGATAAAAACATTCTTCCACACAAAGATGCTATGTGGAAACTGGTGAAGCATCATGCAAAAAAATACAGCATAGGTTTACACCCTTCCTGGCAAAGCGGCGATGACAGATTATTAATAAAAAAAGAAAAGGAACAGCTTGAAGCGATGGTTGATATTGGCAATACCGATATCACTGCTTCACGCCAGCACTATATCCGTTTTAACCTGCCCGAAGGATATCAAAGATTAATTACTGTTGGTATAACTGATGACTATTCCATGGGATATGGCAATATTAATGGTTTCAGGGCTTCGGTAGGTTCGTCTTTTTATTGGTACGATCTTGAAAAAGAAAAACAGACCGGCTTACGCATTCATCCTTTTTGTTTTATGGATGCCAATTCTTTTTATGAACAAAGACAAAATCCACAGCAAACATTTTCAGAGCTGATGCATTATTTATCAATCTGCAAACAGGTTAACGGCACATTGATAACCATCTGGCATAATAATTTTTTAGGAACTGCTGGCGAATTTATAGGGTGGAAAGAAATCTATGAACAGTTTATACTTCAGGTTCAGCAATAATCTTTTGCTGGCTACGACGAATACTGTAATTAACCAGAAACACGCCAATCAGTGTAACAACTGAACCCCACAAAATATAAACAGTAAGTTTTTCATGCAATATAATAGCTGCTACAACCATGGCCACTAATGGGTTTATATAAGCATACAATGATGCAATAGCTACGGGTAATTTTTTCATTGAATAAATAAACGCAACAAAACTTAAAACAGAACCCATGATAACCAGGTAACCAATAACCAGCCAGGCTTTACCACTTATTGTTTCCAAAGGAATAGTTTGGTTAGTTAAGTTTGCAAATACATACAGCATTACAGAGCTGATGAGCATTTGCCAGCCCACAGCATAATACGGATTCATTTTAATGTTAGCCCTGGTTAAAATAAGCGTTCCAATGCTCCAGCTAAGCATGGCAACAACAGATAATGTTACGCCAAACAAAAACCCGCCAGGCTGATGATTAAATGCAGATTCGTAAAACACAATGCCAATACCGGCTATTCCCAAAAGCAAGCCCATAAACGTAAGCAGGTTCATGTTTCGGCTTTTAAAAAAAACCATTTCAATAATTACAACGCTTAACGGATACAACGCACCAATCAAAGCACTTAAACCAGTAGGAATATATTCCAGGCTCCAGGTACTAAGCCCGTTTGCAAAAACAAACATCAGCAAAGCCAGTAGCATCAGCCAGCCAAATTGTTTATAATTCGGGAAGGGTAATTTTTTATACAGGATGAAAAACAATACAAAACAGGTACCGCCTATCAACTGGCGAATGGAAGCCATCTGCAGTGCAGGAATATCAGCAATGCCAATCTTACTGGCAACCCAAGTAGTACCCCAAACCACGCAGGTAATACCCAATGCAAGATAGCCACCGGCTTTTCCTTTAGGTAAATGTTTGCTGTTTATCATTCAGGTGTACAGGTATTAATGTTTAAAATGCCGCTGGCCGGTAAGCACCATGGCCAAATTATTTTCTTTGCAATACGCAATTGAATCTTTATCACGGATTGAACCCCCGGGTTGTATAAAAGAACTGATACCCGCTGCATGAGCAATCTTTACACAGTCGTCAAATGGAAAAAATGCATCGCTGGCCAATGTTGCTCCATTCAAATCAAAATTAAATTGCTTTGCTTTTTCTATTGACTGTCGCAAGGCATCAATACGGCTTGTTTGTCCGCAGCCCTTACCAAACAACTGCTTATCTTTTACCAAAGCAATAGCATTGCTCTTTAAATGTTTGCAGACAATATTTGCAAAAATGAGATCTTCTTTTTCTGCTGCAGTAGTTTCTCTTCCACCTTCTTCTTTCCAATGGGTATAATTACCAGTATCATTTTGTTGGGTAAGAATTCCGTTCAGCACAGACCTGAACTGGCTGGTTGCAGTAAGTTTATTTTTTTGCTGCAGCAGAATACGGTTCTTTTTGGTTTTTAAAATCTCCAGTGCATCAGCATTAAAAGCAGGTGCAATCAACACTTCAAAAAATATTTCATTGATGGCATTGGCTGTTGTCACATCAATGGTTCCGTTGCAAACCAGTACACCACCAAATGCACTCTCGGGGTCTCCTGCCAATGCTGCATCCCAACTTTCTTTAATGCTTGCTCTGGAAGCAACGCCACAAACATTGGTATGTTTTATTATAGCAAAAGTTGTGCTGTTGAAATCAGCAATGATCTGCACCGCAGCGTCAACATCAACCAGGTTATTATAAGATAATTCTTTACCATTCAGTTTGTCAAATATCTCATCCTGGTTGCCATAGTATATTCCCTGCTGATGCGGGTTTTCACCATAACGAAGTACCGACTTCTCTTTGTCAAACGGATTTACAAACTCAGTTC
>JBATAS010000430.1:0-5688 GCA_049661965.1 Ferruginibacter sp.
ATTTTCAATATGTAAATGTTAATTTATAGCAAAAATATCAATTGCAGCCTAATAATCAAACTTTATTGTAATTTAATTTAGGTACAGCTGTAATATTTTCACATTGTTCAGAGGCCAGACACGGATATTTCAACTTTTGCTGCAACAAAGTTAATCTTTTTAATGTATCAGGCTATATTATTTTAAAAATAAGTTTTTAAACCCCTATTTTTATTTGACAGAGATTCTTACTGCGGTATCTTGCCTCAATTTTATATATGGAATTTATTAATAAGATTATAGGAAGTGAATTAAAGCTTTTTGAAAAAAAGTTTGCCGATGCCGTTAAAACCGAAACCCGTTCGCTTGATACGATAATGAAATACATCATTAAACGTAAGGGGAAGCAGTTACGGCCAATGTTTGTTTTATTAAGTGCCAAATTACATGGTGAAATTAATGAAAGTACTTACCGGGCAGCTGCATTGGTAGAGCTTTTACATACGGCCACCTTGGTGCATGATGATGTTGTGGATGATTCTTACGAAAGACGGGGCTTTTTTTCAATAAATGCCTTATGGAACAAAAAAATTGCTGTTTTGGTAGGCGATTACCTGCTTTCTAAAGGTTTGCTTTTGGCAACAACCAATAATGAATTCAGGCAGTTACACATTCTTTCTGAGGCGGTAAAACAAATGAGTGAGGGAGAATTACTCCAGTTACAAAAATCCCGTAAGCTCAATTTAGATGAAGGCATTTATTTCGAAATCATACGTAACAAAACAGCTTCCCTTCTTTCTTCAGCCTGCGCCGCAGGAGCTTACAGCAGTACAGGCGATGAAAACATTACAGCACAAATGAAACTTTTCGGTGAAAAAACAGGAATCGCTTTTCAAATTAAAGACGACTTATTTGATTACGGAAAAGATGATATCGGAAAACCAACCGGAAACGATATAAAAGAAAAAAAACTTACCCTGCCGCTCATTTATACTTTAAACAAAATATCCGCTGCTGAAAAAAGAAAACTGGTATATATCATAAAAAATCAAAACAAAGACCCTCAAAAAGTAAAATTGGTGATTGATACCGTTGTTGAAACAGGAGGCATAAAATATGCAGCAGAAAAAATGTATAATTACAGAGATGAAGCTCTTGAAATTTTAAATAGTTTTCCCGAAAATCCGGTGAGAAAAGCACTGGAAGAGCTGGTTAGATATACTACCGACAGGAAATATTAGTATGAATAAAAGATGGAAAATATTACAGGCAGATAAAACTAAAACTGATGCTTTACAGCAGTCGCTGAAGATCAACCCGGCATTATGCCAGATACTTACTGAGCGTGGCTTTGATGAGTTTGAAAAAGCCAAAGATTATTTCCGGCCGGCCTTAAGTAATCTGCACGATCCCTGGCTGATGAAGGATATGGACAAAGCTGTAGAACGCATTTTAGCAGCCTTTGAAAAAAAAGAAAAAATACTGGTTTTTGGCGATTACGATGTGGATGGTACAACCTCTGTTGCATGCATGTACAAATTCCTTTGTAAAATTTACGAGCCCGCACTTTTAGACTTTTACATCCCTCACCGTTACCGTGAAGGCTATGGCGTAAGCAAAATGGGAATTGACTTTGCCAAAGAAAATAATTTTTCATTGATCATCTCTTTAGACTGTGGCATTAAGTCTGTTGATCTGATTACTTATGCAAAAGATACCGGTATAGATTTTATTGTTTGCGATCATCATCTGCCCGATAAAGAGTTACCCCCTGCAGTTGCCATACTCAACCCTAAACAAATTGATTGTACTTATCCATACAAAGAACTTTGTGGTTGTGGCGTAGGATTTAAATTAATTACGGCATTATCGGTACAGCTTAATATTGATGAAGAACATTATCATTGTTACCTGGACTTAGTTGCAGTTGCCATTGCTGCGGATATTGTACCCATGACCGGAGAAAACAGGATACTGGCGCATTATGGTTTAGAAAAAATAAACAGCATCCCCAACGCAGGTATTAAAGCATTAATTTTTCTGGGTGGCCTTCAAAAAAAACTATCCATTAATAATGTGGTGTTTGTTATTGCCCCCCGGGTAAATGCTGCCGGCCGGATGGATGATGCAAAAAAAGCGGTGCAGTTATTTGTTGAAGATGATTATAACAAAGCACTGGAATTTGCCGAAATGCTGCACAGCGATAATACTGATCGCAAAGAAGCCGACAGCAGCATCACTGCAGAAGCGCTGGAAATCATTAATACTGATATTGCTCTTCAAAATAAAAAGACAACAGTTGTATTCCGCGACCACTGGCATAAAGGTGTAGTGGGGATTGTAGCCAGCAGGTTGATTGAAACTTATTACCGGCCAACTGTTGTATTAACCCAAAACGATGGTATTGCAACCGGCAGCGCCAGGAGTGTTCCGGGTTTTAATTTATATGAAGCCATCCATGCCTGCAGGGAATACCTGCTGGGTTATGGCGGCCATTTTGCTGCTGCCGGCCTTTCGCTGTTGCCGGAAAATATTGACCCATTTACTGCAAAATTTGAAGAAGTAGTTTCTGCAACAATTCCCGAACATTTACTTATTCCTGAAATTATTATTGATACTGAAATTTCCTTTGCCGACCTTACACAGAATTTTTATAGCATACTTTGCCAGATGGAGCCTTTTGGTCCCGAAAATATGCGTCCGGTATTTGTTGCAAAAAATGTTATAGATACAGGATATTCAAAAATTGTAAAGGAGCTACATATACGGTTTGTGGTAAAGCATGATAATTTTTCTTTTACCGGAATAGGTTTTAACCTGGCTGAAAAATTTGAATTACTAAAACATCCATTCGACCTTGTTTTTACGCTGGATGAAAATGAATGGAACGGCAACAAAAGTTTACAATTAAAAGTTATTGACCTCCGCAGCAGTGACTGATGAAATTTATAACCTACATAAGATATTTTTATTTCCTGCTTGATAACTGGGATTTTAAAATTGCCTGGTACATGATAAAACAGGAAATAAAAGGCGAAAGAAAATATAAAATAAATACTACTGGTGAAGATGAATTAATAAAACTTGAAGAGCTGGGTATTGATATTTCACATGCTACAGTTTACATGCCTGTAAGCTATAATTTAGTGGAAGAAATTTTTGAACAGTTGCAATCATCAGGGCGTAATCATTTTCTGGATATGGGCTGCGGCAAAGGCAGGGCACTCTGTGTAGCTACCCATTATGGTTTTAATAAAGTTACCGGTATTGATCTTTCAAAAGACCTGTGTGAAATTGCAACAGAAAATCTCAGCCTTACGAATCATAAATTTCCTGATCTTCAATTTAAAATTATTAATAACGATGCTTTTTATTTTGAAATACCAGATGATGTGGATTGTATCTTTTTCTTCAATCCCTTTGATGAGATCATCATGAGTGCTGTTGTAAATAATATTTTTGAAAGTCTGCAAAACAACCCGAGGAAACTTCATATCATTTACGTAAACCCTTTACACAAAGAACAGTTTTTAAAAGCTGGGTATACACAAATCTGGCACAGCAAAAAGATGAAGTATATTGAAGCGGTAATTTTAGAAAATTAAAAAAGGGTTACAGATACTGCAACCCCCTAATCTCCTAAACTTCTAAACCCCTAAACCTCCCAACCCAAACATCAGCTCATCAACTCTACACTCCTGTTTATAAAACTGGTTAAACTGTTTCCTTTTAATAATCCCTGCGACAATAAAGCCAGGTCGGCCAGGTTATGTACAACCTTCTCTTGTTTTTCTTTTGCAGCCTCAGCAAGCACTGTTTTATAAATAGCATGGTTTCCATTTACAGTAAGTGTTACTTCGTCAGGCATGTTTGCATAAAAAGCGCCCATGCCACCCTGCATGGCAGCCATATCTTTCATGCGGCGCATGAACTCGGGCCTGGTGGCAACAACAGGTGGCGCTTCGGCACTTAACCCTTTCACTTCTACCGATACATTTAATTCAGGTATCTGCACAGCAAATAATCCTTTCAGCTTTTCTTCATCATCTTTACTCAGCACACTGTCGCCTCCCTCCTGCTTGTCAATTAAATTATCAACAATATCACTATCCACCCGTACAAACTGAACATTCTCCCATTTCATTTCCATCTGGTTAATAAAGCCATTGTCAATGATCGTTTCCAAGCTTACAACTATATAACCCTTTGCAGCAGCCTGTTGTATGTATGCATCCTGCTGCACCGGGTTGGTTGTATATAAGATGACCAATTTACCTTCTTTATTTTTCTGCAGGGTTTCGGTAGCCAACCTCAATTCTTCTAAAGTGTAAAACTTATCTTCCTTACTGTCTTTAAGAATATGGAATTTATTCGCCTTCTCTAAAAACTTATCATCAGTCATCATACCATACTTAACAAACAAACCAAGACTCTCCCATTTTTCTTCAAACTGCTTGCGGTCATGCTTAAATATCTCTTCCAGTTTATCAGCCACTTTTTTGGTGATATGCGAATTTATTTTCCGCACATTCGGATCGCCCTGCAGGTAACTGCGGCTCACATTCAATGGAATATCAGGACTGTCAATCACACCATGCATCAGCATTAAAAACTCCGGTACAATATCCTTAACCTCATCGGTTACAAAAACCTGGTTACTGTACAATTGAATTTTATCTTTCTGTATTTCGTAGCTCTGCTTGATCTTGGGGAAATACAAAATACCCGTAAGGTTAAATGGATAATCAACATTTAAATGAATCCAGAACAATGGCGGTTCGCCAAAAGGATATAGTTCTTTATAAAAATTCTGGTAATCTTCGTCGGTTAATTCAGAAGGTTTTTTTGTCCAGGCCGGAGCAGGGTTATTGATTTGCTTGTCCTCAAAGAAAATCGGAATGGGTAAAAAGCGACAGAATTTTTCCAGCACAGTACTTATTCTTGAAGGTTCTAAAAACTCTTCGCTTTCTGCATTCAGGTGCAAAATAATATCTGTTCCCCTGTTTTCCTTCTCCACTTCTTCTAAGGTAAACTCCGGGCTGCCGTCACATTCCCATCTCACTGCTTTAGCTCCATCCTTAAAACTTTTTGAAATCACTTCTACCCTATCGCTCACCATAAACGAGCTGTAAAAACCAAGTCCAAAATGACCAATGATATTGGCTTCGTTCTGACCTTTATATTTTTCTAAAAACTCTTCGGCACCACTAAAAGCAACCTGGTTCAGGTATTTATCAATCTCCTCTTCGGTCATACCAATCCCCGTATCAGAAATGGTCAATGTCTTTTTCTCCTTGTCAATCTTAATATCAATTCTCAGCTCTCCCAGTTCGCCTTTGGCTTCGCCGATAGAAGAAAGTGTTTTTAATTTCTGGTTGGCATCAACTGCATTACTGACCAGTTCACGTATAAAAATGTCATGCTCACTGTATAAGAATTTCTTGATAATAGGGAAAATGTTCTCGGTTTGTACCCGTATACTGCCTTTTTGCATAGTTTGATTATTTTTTTGAGTAGGGTGCAAACATAGTACCAAGGGAAATTTGCTGTCAGCTTGGCACAATATTTTTGTGCCTTTTCCTTAATTTTTGGTTTTATTGTACAACGCCTGGAAAAACCACTTTTAAATTCATGAGCTGCCGTTGTCTGGTCTCCGACCAACGACGATTTGAATTGGGCTGCTTTTTTGGACAGTATGCTTTTTTCAGC
>JBATAS010000431.1:0-4571 GCA_049661965.1 Ferruginibacter sp.
GTGAACCGGATTGAACAACGTATTGCCGAAGCAGAAAAATTAGGCTTTGAAAAAATCATTCTTAGCAAGTATAATTCAAAATCGCTGGGCAAAATAAAGCACAATATTGAAGTGGTGGCATTGAGTAAAGTAGAGGAATTGTATCAATATTTGTTTTAACTTGTATAGGTAATTACTAATAATGATTGCCCGGTTAAAATATTTACTTAAGAGTACCCTTCACCTCCTTTACCCACATAACTGTACAGGTTGTGGATCTGATTTGCTGGATGAAGACAGTCTGCTTTGTCTGAAATGCATCCACGATCTGCCTCATACCAATTTTGCCAACCTTGCCGGTAACCCGGTAGAAAAATATTTTTGGGGCAGACTCCCTTTACAAGCCGCATATAGTCAGTTTTATTTTTCCAAGGAGTTTTTAGTGCAGCATTTAATTCATCGGCTTAAATATAAAGACGACACCAAAATTGGTTTTTACCTGGGAGCGATGATGGGAAAAACGTTATTGAAAAGCGATCGCTTTAAAAATATTGATGCCCTGATTCCACTGCCCCTTTATGCTGATAAAGAACACAAACGCGGCTACAATCAGGCAGCAGTTATTTGCGATGGCATGTCTTCTGTTATGAATATGCCTGTATATAATAAGTATGTCATCAGGCAACACGCCACCGAAACCCAAACCCGTAAACATCGTACCGAACGCTGGGAAAATGTAAAGGACAGTTTTAAAGTGGTAAAGGAAAACGAACTGGCTGGCAAACATCTTTTGCTGGTTGATGATGTGGTAACCACCGGAGCAACATTAGAAGCATGTGGTTCAGTAATACTACAAACTGCTGATGTTAAGTTAAGCATAGCAACTTTAGCATACGCACCCAAATAGTTTGTACCGGTTTTTAGTTTAAATTTGAAAAATGAAAAGAATCCCGATCCTTTTTTGCCTTTTTAGTTTTGTTTTTTGCCTTTTGCTGGCTTCCTGCAAAAAAGATTCTTTTATCAGCAGCGAATTTGCCCTGCTGAATATTAATGCCGACACTTTAAAATATGATACTGTTTTCACAACAACCGGTTCCATTACCAAATCATTCAAGATTATCAACGAAAACAACCAAAAACTTCGCCTAAGTAAAGTAAAGCTGATGGGTGGCACAACATCTGCCTACAAAATGAATGTAGATGGTGCTGCAACGACTGAGGTAAACGATCTGGTTATTGAAGCCAATGATAGTATTTATGTTTTTGTATCTGTTACCATCAATCCCAATGCAGCCAATCTGCCTTTTATAGTCAGCGATAGTATTTTAATTAACTACAACGGTAACAATCGTTATATACAATTACAGGCATTCGGGCAAAATGCAAATTTTTTACGTAGCCGTGTTATTACCGGAAATATAGTATGGACCAACAACCTGCCTTATGTTATTCTCGGAAGTATAAGAATTGATACTACAGCAACTTTAACCATTCAGCCCGGCTGCAAAATATATTCTCATGCCGATGCTCCGTTTATTGTGGATGGCACATTAATCGTAAATGGAACCCAGGCCGAAAACGTTGTGTTTACCGGCGACAGGCTGGATGAAGAATATAAAGACCTTCCGGCAAGCTGGCCCGGAATCTACTTCCGTGGCAACAGCAAAGACAATGTGCTTACTTATGCCGTTGTAAAAAATGCATACCAGGCCATTGTTACCGAAAAGCCTTCTGTAAATGCAAATCCAAAAGTTATATTGCATCAATGCATTGTTGATAATGCTTACGATGCCGGTATTCTTTGTGTAAACAGCAGCCTGCAGGCCGATAACAGTTTAATAAGTAATTGCGGCAGCAATATCATTTTAAGTTATGGCGGTGTTTACAATTTTACACACTGCACCATTGCTGCATATTCAACCAATTACATAACACATAAAAATCCCGTACTTAATGTAAATAATTTTATAAACCAGGGTGGAACAGTTTTAACTGCTGATCTGAATGCTGTGTTCCGTAATAATATTTTTTGGGGCGACGATGGAATTGTAAAAGACGAGTTGACAGTTAATAAACAAGGTGCCAATACATTTACCATCTTTTTCGAAAACAATATTTACCGGGTATTGAACGATCCTGCCAACAGCAGTTTATCCGGCAATATTAAAAATGCAGAGCCCTCTTTCGACAGTATTGAAGTAAACAAAAGAATTTTTGATTTCAGGATAACAAAAAATGCATTTTCGCCTGCTATTGATGCAGGTGTAGTTACCGGTCTTCTTAAGGACCTTGATGATAAAAACCGCAATGTTGGCCTGCCTGACATGGGTTGCTATGAGCGGCAATAATTTTTTACTATAGCATGCAAACAATTCCTTAAAAATTTTGTTACTTCATTAATAAAACAATTATACAATGATCAAATTATTAGCCATCAGTGCAGTTTTACTTTCCTGCAATTTGCAAACCGCTGAAACCAATGTTACAAACAGTACTTCAACTGAAAAAATCATTATAGAAAAATCCATTTACGATTTTAAAGTAGAAGGGCTTGAAGGAGGTACTATAGATTTTTCAACTTTTAAAGGGAAGAAAATCCTGATCGTGAACACTGCCAGCAAATGTGGTTATACGCCACAATATGAAGGCCTTGAAAAATTATACGAAACATATAAAGACAAGCTTGTTATAGTAGGTTTTCCTGCAAATAATTTCGGTGGGCAGGAACCTGGCACCAATTCAGAGATAAAAGAATTCTGCAAAAAGAATTACGGAGTTACTTTTCCTATGGCAGCCAAAGTTTCTGTTAAAGGAGACGATATAGCACCCATTTACCAATGGCTTTGCAATAAAGCACAAAACGGCGTTTTAGATGCAGAGGTAAAATGGAATTTTGGAAAATTTTTACTGGATGAAAACGGTAAGCTGTTAAATTATTTCGCAAGCAAGGTTACACCGATGAGTGAAGAGATTACTTCTAAATTATAGTTCAATGATAAAGTTATTGGTTATTTCAGTACTGGTACTTTCCTTTAACAATTCTGCCATATCCAATATCTCCGAAACTGAACATATTGCTTTACAGAATAAGACCATTTACGATTTCAAAGTAGAGTCGCTTAACGGAGGCATTATTGATTTTGCCGGTTTTAAAGGTAAGAAAATACTGATAGTAAATACTGCCAGCAAATGCGGCTTTACTCCCCAATATGAAGGCCTCGAAAAATTATACGAAACATATAAGGACAAGTTGGTCATTGTTGGTTTCCCTGCCAATAATTTTTTCTCCCAGGAACCCGGCAGCAATGAAACCATTGAAGCTTTTTGTAAAAAGAATTATGGAGTAACTTTTCCCATGGCGGCAAAAATTTCTGTAAAAGGAAAAGACATAGCGCCCATTTACCAATGGCTTTGCAACAAAACAGAGAATGGCATCATGAATGCAAAGATCTCCTGGAATTTTAATAAATTTTTACTGGATGAAAATGGAAAGCTTATTGCACATTATAAGAGTAAGGTGAAGCCGTTGAGTGAGGAGATAATAAGTAGATTGTAAAGCCTCACCCTGCCTACCGGCAGGCAGGCCCAACCCCTCTCCTTTGGAGAGGGAATCCGAAGTTGGTAGTTTGTTATTTCTATTACTTGTTATTATTCGATTCGATCTTCTCCATAATTAGTTCCCCCTTTAGGGGGCGGAGGGGGTTTCTTTACATCTACTATATTTGCACTCATGCAATTCCAATCCATCACCGGGCAAAAAGAAACCAAAGAACAACTGGTTCACATGATTCAGCAAAACAGGTTGAGCCATGCTTTATTGTTTTTAGGAAAGGAAGGCAGTGGTGCATTGCAACTAGCGCTGGCTTTTGCACAATACATTGTTTGTAAACCGCAACCAGCAGAAGTTGATTTATTTGCAGCCGAACCGCAAACCACAAACAACAAACCTCAAACAAAAGAAAACGATTCATGCGGCCAATGCCCCGCTTGTAAAAAAGCAAACGAACTCATTCACCCCGATATACATTTTTCGTACCCGGTCATCACAAAAAAACCTGGCGAAAAACCCATCAGCACTGATTTTATAAAAGAGTGGCGTGAGTTTATTTCTGAAAATCCTTATGGTAATATTTACGACTGGCTACAATTTATTGGTGCCGAAAATAAACAAGGCAACATCACTGCACATGAATGTAATGATATCATCCGTAAACTCAATTTAAAAAGTTTTGAGAGTGAGTACAAAATACTCATCATGTGGATGCCGGAGTTTTTAGGCAAGGAAGGAAACAAATTATTAAAACTTATTGAAGAACCTCCTGCAAATACACTGTTCATTTTAGTTGCCGAAAACGAAGACCTGATTCTGCCTACGATTTTATCAAGAACGCAACTGGTAAAAATTCCCATGCTCAGCAATCTGGAAGTGGAATCATCTTTGGCACTACATGCCGGAGTGCCAATTGAAAAAGCCCAGCAAATTGCCGCCGTTGCCGAAGGTAATTACAGAGAGGCTCTACAATTATTACAACACGCCGACGATGATTGGGAACTCATGTTAAGAGAATGGCTCAATGCCGTAATACGCACCG
>JBATAS010000432.1:0-2414 GCA_049661965.1 Ferruginibacter sp.
CTGCTGCAATCAATAGTGACGAAATAAAAGGTGAAGCTTATATCGTAGCAAATCGAGCGTACTTTAAGCCTTATAGTTTGGCAAAGGTATTCCCTGACGTAACAAATGATTTTATCCGCAAATTTTCAGTATCAAGAAAAAATATAGATATAATTGAATATCCTTACGTCAATAAGACAAGACTTGATGAACTTCGAAATATTTCCAGTGCCAACTTCGATCTGAAACGACTATTGAAATTATGTGACGAAATCAACTATACATTTAGCAACAAATGCTTTATCTCGACCATAATACTGGTCAGGGCACTTCTTGATCACATTCCTCCAATATTTGGAAAAAGAACTTTCACAGAAATTGCAAATAACCATGGAGGAAAAAGTTTCAAAGACTCAATGGATTTTTTGGATAAATCGTCACGCAAAATTGCGGACTTGTATCTACATACACATATTTCAAACAAAGAAAGTATTCCTGTTGAACAGCAGGTCAATTATTCTCAACCACTTGACGTTTTACTAACCGAAATAATCAAGATTCTAAAGTAAAACTGCTGGTAACATTTGGTTTTGTGCAAGGCTGGCAGGACGTTGTCCTGCCCCGGCGGCAGTAACTTTGCTGGGCATTTGTTCGTGGCTGGACGAGCAACTCTCAACTTTTATTTGTTACCTTCAACTTTAGTAATTCTGCCGGGCTTCAGTTGCTGGGCTGGACGTTAACACGTCCAGCCCAGCACAAAGCCCCGCTCGTTGTGTGCTAGCTTATCGGACACACTCTACTTAACAAAACAAAAATATTTATGCCGACAATAAAAGAAGACATTGTCACTTTCTCTGACATGATTATAAAGGGTTTTTCTTCCGACAAACTTAACCTTGACTATACATTAAGTAGCTTCAAAGACATTGACACCTTTTATGACCGACACTCAAAAGATGGACAACGAGTTGAAGGTGGGAAGTTTTCTAAAAACTTAGGACAAATTCTTTTTGCTCTCGGCGGATACATTGGTGAGACAATAATAAAAATTGTTCCTGGCACAGTTTGGGAGACAGACGAAAGCGACCCAGAAGGTGAAATAAATGCTGTTCTTAAACTTCCTGACGGGACTACAGTTTGGCCGATGCAGCGAACAATTAAGCGATTTAGAAATGGTGAAGAAGACGGCATTTATGTTTATGGTTATCACATTTTACAAAGCCATGTAGACATAGAAAAATTATTGGAACAAGAACAATTAAAGAGAAAAAAGAAACCATGGTGGAAGTTTTAGTTATCTAACTTTCTTAGATTGACAGCGTAGAAAGCCAGCACACAACATCGGGTTTTATGCAAGCGGGGCATGACATTGTATCAATCAACTTCAAATCGCTGTTGTACTTCATCTGGGCTGGACGTTCAATCTTCAACTTTTAGTTCTTAACTTGTACTTTTAAAACAATATTGGGCTTCAGTTCCGGGCTGGACGAGCTACTACTCCCCCGCCTGCACAAAGCCCCGCCCGTTGCCTGCAATAATATTCGAGCCTTCGTAAACAATGAAACTAATAAGCAAAGCATTTAATCGACAATTTAAATTCAAAACAGGTGACATAATTCTTGCTTTGCTTTTCTTCGCATCTATTTGTTTGACAGTTTGGGCTGTTAATATTTACAGGTTAACAATTATTGACACTACCCTTCTATTTATAGTTTCTGCGATTGGGTCTGTTATTGCATTTTTCGCAATTAACTTGTTAATCAAAAGTAGTTACTCAAAAATTTGGACACTTTTCATTAGTATAGTTATCGGAAGTGGGACATTTTATTTTGGCTTGCTGTTTTTAAATCAAGCTTTCTCGGACAAGAAAATTATAAATGAAGATTTTCAAATAATAAGCACAGGCACTTTAGGACGGAGTAGACCAACAAGATGTTTTCAACCTTATGCGACTATTGATTTTCACGGAACAGAAAAACAACTTGTATTCTATTGTGACTTTGCTGAGACAATTAAGAACTCTTCGAAGGTTAGCTTAACGTATTCTAAAGGACTATTCGGCTTTTACATTATTAAAACAAAACAGTTAATCCATTAATTACTGCAGGCAACATTGGGTTTTGTGCAAGGCTGGCAGGACGTTGTCCTGCCCAAGCAGCAGTAATTTTGCTGGGCATTTGTTCGGGGCTCGACAAGCAATCCTGGGCTTTTATTTGTTACCTTCAACTTTAGTAATTTTATTGGGCAGCGGTTCCGGGGCTGGACGTTAAAACGTCCAGCCCTGCACAAAGCCCCGCTCGTTATGGGCAAGTTTTAGAGACATCCCGTTTAAATTTAGCATTAACTTAAATTCCCAATATGAATAGTAATAGAAATAAGTATTCAATTCTAATAGTTTTCATGACTTTCATTTTGTACAGCTGCGGCAATAATAA
>JBATAS010000433.1:0-5139 GCA_049661965.1 Ferruginibacter sp.
CCGCTTACCGAAGCCTGAAAGTGCCGTGCAATAAGCAGGTTAATAATAAAAGCTGTTGCATAATACAGGCCACGCCATAACATACTTTGCAATAATGTTCTGCCTGCCTGCATATGTATTTTTAAAAATGTTGTTTAGTGTATAAACAGTTAATTTTTTAGTGATGTTATTTCAGGCTGTTAATGATTGCAGCAAAATCGGCTGCTACAAGGCTGGCACCGCCAACCAGTCCGCCGTCTACATCTGGCTGGCCAAAAATATCAGCTGCATTATTTGCTTTTACACTGCCACCATATAAAATAGAAATACTATCGGCAACAGCAGCGCCATATTGTTTTGCCAGTACACTGCGGATATGTGCATGCATTTGCTGCGCCTGTTCGTTACTTGCTGTTTTACCGGTACCAATTGCCCAGATGGGTTCATATGCAATTACAAAACCTGTGAGCTGTTCTGCAGTTAAATGAAACAGACTTTCTTTTAATTGAGTTTCTACAAAACTATTTTGCGTTTCTGCTTCTCTTATTGCCAGGGGCTCTCCGCAACAAAAAATTGGTTTTAAGTTATTCTCAAAACAAATGTTGATTTTTGCAGCAAGCATAGTATGGCTTTCGTTAAAATATTCACGACGTTCGCTATGGCCAAGTATTACATAATCTACTGCAATGCTTTTTAACATTTCTGCACTTACTTCTCCGGTATATGCTCCGCTTTTTTTATCGAAACAGTTTTGTGCAGCAATAAAAGCATTTTGCTTACCCGCCAGTTTATTTTTTATGTTGATAAGATAAGGGAATGGCACACCAAAAACGGCTTCCTGGTTAGCTTTCAGCTCATGAGGCGTTGCCATTAATTCATCCATTAAAGTTCCGGCCTGTTGCAGGGTTAAATTCATTTTCCAGTTTGCTGCTGCAATTTGTTTACGCATGTGAGTATAGTTTTAGTATAGTTTGTAAATATCCGTCAAAATTTGTTTTTCTCTTGCTGTAATTGCTGATCCTTTTAATTTTTTCCAGTTATCAATATCAACCAATGCTTTTTTTAGTTTGTATTTTGTAATTCCATCCACACCCCACGAAAAATTAGAGATAAGTTTTGGTGTAAGGCCCGGTGAAACAATATTACAACAAACGCCAACAACAGTACCTGTATTAAAGGAAGTATTGATAGCCGCTTTTGAATAATCGCCCATTAGCAAACCTCCTTTTTGTCCGGTACTTATTTCTTTTTTATCGGCATCAACCCAATATTTTACTTCACCGGCATTATTTTTTACATTACTGTTATTTGTACCTGCGCCAAGATTGCACCACTCTCCCAGCACACTATCGCCCAGATAACCATCATGGGCTTTATTGCTGTAACCAGATAAGACCGAATTTTTTATTTCGCCACCAACCGTACAAAACGGACCAATGGTTGTTGCTCCATAAATTTTAGTCCCCATCTTAACAACTCCGCCTTCGCAAATTGCAACAGGGCCACGCAGCATACTGCCTTCCATAAGTACTGCGTTTTTCCCTATATAAACCGGCCCATCTTCAGCATTTATAAAACAATGTTCCGTTTTTGCACTGGCTTCAACAAAAATTTGCGAAGGTTTTATTAGTTTATTGGTTTTTGAAATGGCTTTACTTTTTCTTCCTGCTGTTAATAATTCAAAATCTTCCCGTATGGCCCAATCATTCAGTTGAAATATCTGCCAGGGATAATGAATAGCTTTTATCTCTCCTTTAAACTCAACCGGACGGTTTATTTTTATTTTATGCAGACCAAGTACTTCTTTGTTTGAAAACTTAAAGGCCATTCCGCCTTCTTTGCCCGAAGTAAGAAATTCACCGTTTTTCAGTTTTTTTATTTTGCTGACAATGGCTTTGGTTGGCAATACATTGGCGTGTACCAGCAGGTAATCAGCTGCGCCAATACTTTTTTCTATTTTAATTGATTGCGGTCCATCCAGGTAATTATCTTCCCATTTATCTGCCGAAGATATTTTCAGGTAACGCTCCCATTTTTCCCTGATGGTTAAAATGCCTATCCGTATATCCTGTATATGACGGGTATAGGTAAAGGGATGAAGATTCTCCGGTTTACAGTACTCTTCTGTAAAGATGATCTTTTGCATGTGGTAAAACTAATGAAAATAAAAATCCCCCCGGAGAACCGAAGGGACTTAAAGTATAGCCATGAAAAACAAACTTTAAATAAAGATAGTAATCTCTATTAAATTATTTAGCTTTTTTTGAATACCGCTTGTTGAACTTGTCAATACGGCCGGCAGTATCTACCAATACGTTTTTACCGGTATAAAAAGGATGAGAAGTATTTGAAATCTCCAGCTTTACAACGGGATATTCGTTACCATCATCATATACTACTGTTTCTTTTGACTCGGCAGTTGAACGGCTTAAGAACTGGGTACCATTACTCATATCCTTAAAAACAACCATTCTGTAATTGTCCGGGTGAATTCCTTGTTTCATATTTGTTTTAATGTTTAGTGTACGGTTTTTGCCGTACTAGTATTAGAAAGAGGCAAAATTACGCCTTTTTATTGAATTTTTACCTTTCAAACATTTAATGTTACAATCCTCAGCTCTTCATATTAATAAACTGCAGGGCAATACCCAGGTTCCAGCCTTTTGCAGCCTGTATAACCTCCTGTAAGTCATCAATTTTTTTGCCGGTTACCCGTACAATATCGTCCATAATGGCCACCTGAACCTTTAAGCCGCTGTCCTTTATCAGTTTTACTATCTTTTTAGCATCTTCCTGCTTTATACCATTGCGAACGGGTATTTCTTTTTTTACCACTTTACCACTTGGATAAGGCTCTTTACTAAGGTCGTATATCTCTCCGGCCAGCCCCTGTTTCATGCTGCGGCTTATCATAACATCAGTTATCTGATTAATTTTCATATCGCTGTCGGCCTCCAGGTTTACCGTAAAGTCTTTTTTATTTAGTTCAATTACTACGTGAGAGCCTTTAAAGTCGAAACGGTTGCTTATTTCTTTGTTTACCGTATTAATAGCATTATCGAGGGTTTGCAGGTCAACTTTACTCACCAGGTCAAATGAAGCCATAGTTATATTGTTTTTTCAAAAATACCAATAAATGCCGAATGAAAAATGCCGGATACCGAATGGTTTCTTACATTTTAAGAACATTCGGTATCCGGCATCTGCAGATTAATACATTACTTAACTACCACTTTTCACTCTCTCCTGCTCTTCACCTGCGCTATTATTTCTTCTGCCGCTTCCTGCTTTTAATTTACCCTTATTAAAACGATAAGAGAAAGTAAGGCTTACTGCACGGCTGTCGTTTACGTTACGGAATGTTGCATCAACGGTTCCGTATTTGCTGTAACCTTTAAATACACCACCGGCAAAAATATCTCTTACATTCAGGCGAATGCTTCCTTTATTCTTTAATACCTGTTTGCTTATACCTGCATTAACCTGGGCAATTGGCTTAATGTAAATCACACCTTCCAGACCTTTGCTCCGGTAAAACCCACTTAACTCAGCAGCCCAGCCTTTGTTAAATTTAAACTGTTGCTGCAACTGTACAATAAAAGTAGTTACCCCAATTGAAATGTGTCCGTTATTAACCATTCCTTTGAAATGATTATTATAAACATTGGTGTAAATATTGGCGCTCCACCATTTAGTTATTGATTTGTTTGCAGTAACAGCCAATCCTATCTGGTTGCTGCTGGCAATATTTGCCTTTTTAATAAATGTTTCATTGGTAGCATCGTTCTGCTCAAGCACCTGCTGAATAATATTATTGGTGCTGGTATAATTTACAGTAGTGGTAAGAAATCCTTTGTAGGTATGACTTAACTCAATATTGTGAGCAAACTGCGGACTTAAGTTTGGATTACCCTGTTCAAATGTATACCTGTCTAAAAAGTTAACAAAAGGGTTCATGTCTTCATAATTTGGCCTTTTAATTCTACGGCCATAATTAATTACAAACTGATTTTTTTCATTAGCTGTGTATTGTAAGTAGGCTGTAGGAAACAACTGAGTATAATTCCGCTTAAAAGTTGTTTCTGTGTATTCAAACTTATCTTCTGCAGCATTATAGCTATAACCTTTTGATACTCCGTTAGCATTCGTATTCTCCAGGCGTAAACCAAGCTGAGCACTCCATTTTTTTCCCAATGGCCTGCTGTAATTAACATAAGCAGCACTTATATTTTCATCATAAATAAAATGATTACTGCGGGCACTGTCAAGTACACTATAACCTGTTTTTACGCTATCGTACCGGGCATTGTTATCGTTGGTAACATAACTTGCTTTAAAACCCGCTTCAAATTTTGCATCTTTTTTCAACGGTAAAGTATAATCAACCTTACCACTGTAAATTTTAATATTGGTTGGCAAACTTGCATTTAACACATCGGGATCGCCTTTCTGGTTACCATTATTATCGTAATAAGTGCTGATAAGCGGCTGAAAATTGGTTGCCTTATATTGTATATAATCAAGGTCGGCGGTAAGCTCCTGCCCGGCAGAATCAAGCTTGGTGCGGAAGTTTACATTACTGCTGAAATTTTTCCACTTCTCATTATTCTGCGCCAGCGCAGTGGTTTGATCTGTGAGGTTATGAGAGGGATCGTATATCAGGGTATTGGTGCTGCTGCTCCATTCGCTTGGATTATAAAAACCATTCAGTACAACACCCAAGGTTGATCTTTTACTCAGGTTATAGTCTATACCCACCTTTGCATTGTAATAATGGTTCTGGTTTATCATAAATGATTCCTGGTCAAAAATGCTCTTGATATTCTTGGTATTGGCATCTATGAAATTCCTTACAATGTAAAGCTCTTGTCCCCGGTGATTACGGTTGTAATTAAGGTTGCTGAAAAAGTTGAATTTACTGTTACGGTAATTAAACCCAAATGATTCATAAAATCTTGCATACCTGCCTTGTGTGTAACCACTGGTTATACTTCCGTTATAACCAAACTGCTTGTTCTTTTTTGTTTTAATATTGATAACGCCTGAATTACCGGCTGCATCATATTTTGCAGGCGGGTTTGTCATTATTTCCAACAGATCTAACTGGTCAGCAGTCATACTGCGTAACAGGTTAGCCAGATCGGGACCGCTTAAATAACT
>JBATAS010000434.1:0-4642 GCA_049661965.1 Ferruginibacter sp.
AATTATATACCGAAGGTGTTACTCTTATACATCCCTGTTTTCCCAATGCCCTGGCTACGGTTAATATATTGTGCTGCCCGTATAAATATGCTGTAGTTTCGGCAACAGTTTTATTTCGGATACGAAAAGATGCAATTGCACAGGATAAGTTTTTGTCGGCAGGCACTACCACTTCCACATTTGCATGATCCTTCAGTTCATTTACCCAAATGCTTTTCAGGTATTGTAATCTTTCTGAAATTTTTTTAACACCCAGCATCCGGTGAAATGCAAGACTGTCGGGTATCGTCATGATAACAGCAAAAGGCGTGGTGCCAAAATGCGCCAGCTTATTGATGCTGTCTTCAGCAGCAACCACATCACCATATAATGATTTCATTTCTTTAATTCTTTCCTTCTTAACATACAATACACCTGCACCAACAGGGTTGCCAATCCATTTATGCAGATTCAATCCAACAAAATCGGAACCCAGTTGCGGCAGGCTGAATTTAATATGCCCCAGTGCATGTGCCGAATCTGTGATTGTATCTATTCCTTTTTCTCTTGCCATGGTGGCAATTTTTGCAACGGGTACAATCAGGCCATTAATATTTGATACATGAGTAAGTAAAATGACTTTTGTTTTTTCGGTGATTTGCTTACGGTACAGTTCAACAATTTCATCATCATTTTGTGGAAGCAACGGCATCTCAAATGCATTAACTTTTATCTGCCCTCTTTTTTCCAGCATCCTGAAAGTTTCAATCATGCTGAAATAATCAAGCTGGTTCAGCAACACTTCATCACCCGGTTTAAAAGGATAACCCTGTATGGCAATATTCAAAGCTTCGGTTGCATTACGGGTGATGATAATCTCTTCATCTTCAACTTCTAAAAAAGCCGCAAGTTCTTTTTTTACGGCAGCAGCAATGCCGGGATATTCTTTTCTTGCAAATTTTGCTCCTTCCTTGTTTGCAATTACTATATTTTTTTGAAATGCCTGTAATACAGGCCTGGGCTGAATGCCATAATATCCATTTTCAAGATTTATATAGTCTGTAGATACATCATAATATTTTTTAGCAATGCGTTTCCAGAATTTTTCATCATCCGGAGCTCCTTCACTGTCGAAATCATTTGCGTCAACTACAGAAGAGAGATTGTTGCCCGCCGATGCAACACCAGGCAAACCGGCAACCAATAAACCACTACCCACCTGCATCAAAAATTTTTTCCTGTTCTGCTTCATGTTGTAAATTTTAGCTAATCGATAAAACTGCTTATGTAAGTTAAAATTTATTATCTGAATAAAAATAGCCGGATATTAATCAAATACCCGGCTATACATTTTTAAATTGTTTTCGTTAAGGCTCTAATGCAAATGCCGCTACATCAGACCTGTCGTAACCATCCAGTATGCTGTATCCATTGGTTGACAAAGCATCTACATACAAATTTTCTGCAAATGCTGCTTTACCATTGGCTGCACAAATACCAAGCAACTGGTTATGGTTAAACCGCTTCCGGTAAATTCCAATGGCATTTCGGTTATAACCATTGGAATTGCCAATCACCATATTATTCTGAGCAGTCACCTGCGGTATATTGGTAAGTGACGACATGCCCGGATCGTAACAGGTTCCCTTCTTAATACCAAACGACAGTGTTGCCAGATCGTTGGGATGATAAGCCCTGAAACTTACTTCCACATCGTTTCCAGTTTCCGCAGGATTGTATTTTACAAAACCGCAGCAGTCTGCCGAAGCATCTTCCCATACTGTAACCGGGCCAATAACCCTTTTTACTTTTATCTTATAAATTTCGGCAACACAATTTGCATTATCTATCCGCATCTTCATGGTAAATGCATTTACATTAGCTGCAGCATTAGGAAGTATCATGTTGTCGGGTGCATTTACCGACGTACCAAAATTGCTGAAGCCCGGCACCTGGTAAACAGAACGTGGCAGGTTTGTTTTCAATGCTCCGTTTTTATCAAATAACTGCAGGCGGAATTCGTACAGCCCATCACCATCCAGTGAACTGGTATTGATATTCACCGTAATGGTATTTTGATTCCACAACGGGCTGCTTTCGGGAACGCTGAAAGGTGCCATATCGGGATGTGTAGGCGGAATATGAAAAAGGTTCTGCACACCGTTAACCGTATTGGGCCCCAGCTTTACGCTGTTGGTGCTTATACGTTTTATGTTAAAGATATCCAGGTACTCAAACGTATAACCTTTTCTTACCTCAGCCGAAAATGTTTGAAAACTGTTTGCAACCGGTGTAAGGTCGGCATTGGCAATTTTGCGCCATGCCCACTGGTAATAATAAATATTATTGGCAGGTAATCCGCTGCTGAACTGGGCTACCAAATGAAGGTTGCCACCAAAAGGCCTCCTGTAAAGCCCCGGTAAAAACTGGCTGCCCGGCGCAAAATCACTAAGTCCAATATTCCCAAAACTATGCCCCTGGATTATTTCGGTGCCGGAATTTTGTTTAATGTGCGATACACTTGCACTGCTGCCAACTGTTTTTACCCATACCAGTTCTCCGGGTAAAAAGTTTTCGCATTCCCAAACCACACGTGGATCGGTAACACGCAGCCATACTTCTGTTCCGCAAACATAGTTCCACCAGGTATGGCAGGGAATATTGGGTTTGTAAACAGTAGTCCAAACATCATCTACCAGGTATTCTACCCAAAAATACAGGTCGGGTTTTTCTTCCCAGAACCAGTAGGTAAAATAATCGTCGAACACACCATGTTCATCAGTGTATAAAACTTTTATTTCATCGCAACGGTACAGGTAGGGCCAAAAAATGGGATGATAACAGAAATAGGGATGAAACAACTGAAAGTTTTCGGCAACTGCCTGTCGTATGCTGGCCAGGTTACGGGACTCAATTTTTTTACGCAACTCGTCGGGCAGTACGGGCAGACTGCTGTTCCTTATTTTTTTTATTTCGATTGCCGAACGGGTATCAAAATTGGTTTGCGCTGTTTTTTTTAATCTTGATAAAGCAAAAGGAGCGGGGTCGGGCAATGGTATTGGTATTGGCAGTTCGGGGTCGGGTGCTGGTACCGGAAAGTCCCTGGGTAAAACAGGTTCAAAAATATAGTCCGGTATTTTTGCAATGATGATATCCGGTATCCTGTTTATCCACCACCAGATACGGTCCACTTCGCAGATATGTACCCTGGCCCTGCACAGCGGCCTGTCCTGCGAAATATTATCAATTGTAAACCGCTTGGTTACTTTTCCTCTTACCCGGCATTTCTTTTTTAATATCCAGAGTTTTGATAAATATTCGGGAATAGGTAAGATGCTGATACCCTTGCGGCCATATTGCAGGCTGGCTTCATAGCCCCTGTACTTTTCCATCTGGCCAATATGTTCAATGGAAATTTCGCCGGCTTTGGTATCGGGTGCAATTACCAGGCGCAGGTTTCGCAGGTTCAGGTCGCTTTTTACTTCGATTGATTTTTCTGTTACCACGGCCTTTTCCGCAAGGTTCCCGTTTTTGTCGAAAAGATAAGCAGCCAGCTCAACTTTTTCTTTCGGTTTGTCTTCAAATTCCAACGGGATGGAAATTGTTTTTTCAGTTTTTGCCATAATGTAGATGTTTAATGCCTGTACTTAACAGGCAGATTAATAATCAGGTTTTTAAATTTGCTTAATCGCAGGCAATTACGGGTGCAGGCGGACAGCAACGATACTCCTGTGATTTTTCCAATAACTCAATCTGCTTGCGCAGCAGATCATTTTCCAATTGCATTCTTTCTTTCAATACAGGTTCACATACATCGCATTCATCCAGGCAACCCTTTACAATAATACCTGCGGTAGGGAGTGAAAATTCACGTTCAAATTCAATGCGCTGTTTTGTTTCTTTTGTGGGTTTACCTTCTTTGTCTATCAGTTTTGATGTGGCCAGTTCTTCATCAACCTGTTTTAGCGCTTTTATCCTTAGTTCTCCTTCAAGCGGAGAACCAAAGTCCTGCTGGTTTACAGATAATTTCCGCACATTGGCCGAAGCCAATGCAGTAACAGGAGTTGCATCAAAAGCTGCAACAGAACTTAGTCCTGCAGCATTGATCGTTTGTTTTTTCAAAAATGCGGTGGCCGGCATGTCCTGCGGAACAATGGCTACCGGCAGCGCAACAGGGGTTGGTAATATGATGCCGCCAACGGGTGCGTTTTCATCAAGCACTCTTCTTTCAATAGCTACCAGTTCAAATTTGATACGTTGCTTTTTATTAAGCCTGTAAAACATATAGGTAACCGCATGGCATTTGTTCAGGTTGCTGAACTCTCTTGAAGACGCTTCAAAATGATCTTCCGATTCGCCTTCGATATGTGTACGGCTGTTTACTTCGCCTATCGAAACAGAATGTGCTTTATGGGTAGCGCTTACAGATTGTTCGGCAGAACTTTCAACATGCGATTTTTGCTGGTTTAGGTAATCGGATACGGAATGATTGTTGTGGCTGCCACCGGCGCTGGTACTGGCACTTGCGCTTAAGCTGAATGGGTTTATGCTGCCGCCTGCATCACCATGAAAATCCCATTTACCATCCGATGAACTTTCGGCATGGCCCGATTGCGAAGCCGAAGCATCGGCCATGTATTTTTGAAATGCGGTTAAATAATAC
>JBATAS010000435.1:0-9377 GCA_049661965.1 Ferruginibacter sp.
TTACATAACTTGGCACCCAGATACCGCCCAGCGCCGATAACAAAAGTATGGACAAGGAGCCCATAATAGCTGCCTGGTGATCGGTTGTTGCCAATGTGCCAACCGTAACACCAAAACCGGTAGCAGCAAAAGATGTGGCCAGGGTTAATATAAAAATCCCCATCATACTGTTACCTAAAACGAGTGCAGGCAAACCCATTGTTGGCAACAGGTATTTACCAACAGCCAGCATTAGTAAGAATTGAATAAAGCATACAATTACATACACAATAATTTTTCCATTTACTAAAAGTAAGTAAGGCGTGGGCATAGTATGCAGCCGAAAAACACTGCCTTCGGTTTTTTCCTTAATTATACTGTTTGATAAAGGTATAGCGATAAAGAACATTGCAAAGATTGTCCAGGCAGGTACATTATGCTGCACTGCATTGGGAACAATTTTATCTGTTGCAGTAGATGCATAAACTTCTTTGTACCGGATCAGCTGCGATTTCTGGTATGAATTCTTCGGTGCATTCTCTTTATCAGGAATTACTTCGGCAATCTGCTCCGAAAAAGACTGGAACATGATCTTTGTTTTTACTTCCGAAATAAATTCACGCAGGTTGCTGGTGACCGCATTTAAAAAAGATTTTTTTGCAACTGGATCAATAAGAATGGTAATTTCTACAGAATCCTGTTGTTTATGCAGACTGTCTGCACCATTCAGTGTTTCATCAACCAGTGCCGAAACATTCTTGCGGATGGAAGCAGTCGCTCCTTTTGGAATAACGATGCCCATCAAAAATTTTCCCTCACTTACGGCTTTCTGCGCAAGAGCGGCAGTAGCAGGCTTTCCATTAATACTGTCGCTGAGATAACAAAGCTCATTCGATAGTAAACCTTCTCTTACCTGGTAACCCAGTGAATCATTGTCATCATTTACAAAAACAATGGGAATGCCTTTTTCGTTGATGGTTTTAAAAGCAGAATCCTGTATCAATGTCATAACAAGAATCAACGCAACCGGCATCAGGAACAAAACAGAAAGCCCTACTTTATCTCTCAATAAAAGCAGGGTCTCTTTTTTAACCGTAGCCAGTAATTTATGCAGCATCAGTCTCTCAGTTTTCGGTTAGTTAAATTTAAAAACACATTTTCCAGATTGATTGCCCCGGGATTATTGCTGATCAGTTCTTTGGGCGTACCCTGCGTTAATATTTTTCCATGATCAATGATAGAGACTCTGGTACAAAAATGTTCAGCTTCTTCCATGTGATGAGAAGTGTAAATGATTGTTGTGCCTGCTTCATTGATCTCTTTTAAATGTTCAATAATTACGGTGCGGCTTTGTACATCCACACCAACTGTAGGTTCATCTAAAAATAAAATTTTAGGATTGTGTAAAATACCGGCAATCAAATTCACCCTTCTCTTCATTCCCCCTGAATAAGTTGATACCTGTCGTTTGCCTGCATCTTTCAATCCCAGCTTTCCCAGCCAGTTTTCAATTTTGTCTTTCAGGTCTTTGCCATATAAACCATACATGCTGCCGTAAAAAGTTAGATTCTCACGGGCCGATAAAGTGGGATACAGTGCAATATCCTGCGGCACAATACCAATGATGGGCTTTATCGAGTTGAGCTGAGTACCTAAACTCTTGCCATCAATCATTACCTGCCCGCTTGTTGGAGGAAACAATCCACAAAGAATGGAAATGGTGGTTGTTTTGCCTGCACCGTTTGGCCCGAGCAAGCCAAAAATTTCGTTACGGTTTATTGAAAACGAAATACCATTTACTGCCGGCTCGCCGGCATTCTTAAATGTCTTGGTTAAATCTTCTATTTCTATAATGGCCGAATTGCTCATATGCGTAGTAAACCTGAACTCAGTTGTAGTAATTAAAGCAGTTAGTTTTGGTTAAAAATTTATCGGGCAAATTTAAACTAAATAAGCTGCCCTGCCCGCTTTTATTTAATTAAATCAGTTGTGATTTTTGCTGATAAGAGACAAAGTGGAATACTTGGCCCCGGATGTACACTGCCACCACAGAAATATAAGTTCTTTATATCTTTTGAAAAATTTGCATGACGCAGAAATGCTGCAAATTTGTTATTGGAACTGTTGCCATAAATGGCGCCAAAGGCACTTGAGGTACGGTTTTCGATAACCCTGGGATCAAACACCATTTCGCTTTCAATGAGCGGCCTGATATCTGTTTTTAATACCCGGTTTATTTTCCGGATCATATTTTCACGGGCTTCGGTGATAAACATATCCCAGTTTTGCCCCTGGTTGTTAGGCACATTTATAAACGAGAACCAATTCTCACAACCTGGGGGAGCATCAGTTGCTGTGTGTTTACTTGTAATGTTTAAATAAATAGTCGGATCATGATGAATAGATTTTTTAGCGAAGATGGTATTAAACTCTTCTTCATAATTTTCGCTGAAGAGAATATTGTGCAGCCCCAGTTCTTTAAATTCTTTTTTAATTCCCCAATAAAAAATAATACCTGAACTTGATTTGGGTTGCTCTAAAGTTTTTACCGGTCTTTTTGCAGCAGGCATCAGCTTTTTATAACTGTTGTACACATCCATATTGCTGATAACGATATCAAAATCTTCTGGTCCATTATCAGTTCTTACCCCCTTTATTTTTTTGTTCTCAATCAGGATTTCTTTTACAGGAGTTGAGAATTTAAATTCAACTCCAATATCTTCTGCAAGATTTACCAACGAAGATGCAATGCTGAACATACCGCCTTCAGGGTAAAAAGCGCCTTTTACAATTTCAACATGGGCAATTACATTTAAAGTAGCAGGCGATAAATACGGACTGGAGCCGTTATACGTAGCATAACGATTGAAAATCTGCACCAGCCTGGAATCCTTAAATGCTTTTTGATTGGCACCGGCCATAGTGTCGAAGGCACCAATCTTTCCAAAATTTAAAATACCTTTTGCCACCGGCCAGGTAAAAAAGTTTTTAAGGCGATGAAGGGAATTCTTTAAAAATACTTCGTCAGTGAGATTATAAATCGTTTCCGTCTTGTTCAGGTATTTGATGATATCTTCTTTCTTATCTTTTGTTTTTTGCGAAAGTTGTTCTGCAAATTTTTCTTTACCATGGTAAGCATCTAAAGTGGTTCCGTCTTCAAAAAAATATTTATAAACAGGATCGAGGGGAATATAATTAAAATGGTCACGTGGATCTTTGCCAGACAGGGTAAACAATTCATCTACATATTGCGGCATGGTAAAAACCGAGGGTCCCATGTCGAAACGATATCCATCCTTGCTTTCTGTTGAGCATTTGCCGCCAGGAAAACTATTGGCTTCAAAAACGGTTACTTTATAACCTTTGTTACGCATGCGGATGGCTGCACCTAATCCTGATACACCTGCACCAATAACAGCGCATGTTTTATTGTTTTCACTGATCATGTAAATATAATAGGAGACAAAAATAACGGATTTGAAGTATTCAGTTTAATGAGATAAGCCATTTCATAAATATCATTATCAGGAACTGATTATTTTTATTAATTTAATAAAAAAAAGAATTATGGATTTTGGACGTGTACCTGAAGAGGAATTGAATACAATTGAATTTAAATTGGCAGGTGAGCCTTCATTTAACAAAACTGTTCTAAAAGGTAAACCTGTAAAGAATCCTAAAGTATACCTTGGCTGTGCCAAATGGGGCCGAACAGAGTGGGTGGGCAAGATTTACCCTCCAAAAGCCAAAGAAAAAGATTTTCTGGATCACTATGTTAATCATTACAACAGTATTGAACTGAATGCTACACATTATAAAGTATATGGTGAAGCAGGAATAAAAAAATGGACTGCCAAAGCAGGAGACAGGGATTTTAAATTTTGTCCTAAAATGTACCAGGGAGTTACGCACAGAGGGAGTCTAAAAGGCAAGGATTTTATAATGAATGAATTTTTACGCGGCATTGTTGCTTTTGAAGAACACCTCGGCCCCATATTTATTCAGGTAAGCGAATCATTTTCTCCAAAGCGAAAAGAAGAGTTATTTACTTTCTTGAAATCTTTGCCAACTGATCTGCAATTTTTCATGGAAGTGCGTCACCCAACCTGGTTTTCTAATGAAGAAATAAAAAATGAACTGTTCACAGCTTTAAAAGAGCTGAATATTGGCGCAGTTATTACCGATACTGCAGGCCGGAGAGATTGTGCACACATGCACCTTACTTTGCCCAAAGCTTTTATCAGGTATGTGGGCAACAGCCTGCATGCAAGTGATTATACAAGAATAGATGAATGGGTTGTAAGGATGAAACACTGGCTGGATAAGGGTATGAAAGAATTGTATTTTTTCATGCATATGCATGATGAAGCAACATCACCAGAGTTAACTGTTTACCTGGTTGATAAGATGAATAAAGAACTGGGGCTGAATTTAATAAAGCCAAAATTTATTGCCGAACAAAAAGATTTGTTTGATTAAGTCCGACGGCGGCTATGCCTATCGGACTTTATATAACTCCTCCCATCTGGTAGTATGTCTCAAACTCCGGTACTCCTGCCGCATTTTCCAATTCTTTTTTGTACCTGATGTGGCAAATTTCACCACGTCATCTCTCATGCTGAAGTTTACATTATCTATCGCATGCATTAAACTTCTTAAATTATTATGTGCCGGAGGTTCAAATAGATTATACTGTACTGATGTATCAGGTACAATTTTACCAAGCATTACGCCTGCCTTCAAATACCTCGATCCTTTTTCATACAACTTTTCTACCAGCGGAATAGCATGAGCTATTAATTCATTGGTTAAAGATGTGGCGACAGGCAGAGTTGTGTATAACCCCTTAGTAGCAGGACTGTAACTGTAATTATTATTTGTATAATCATTGGTTACCACAAATACATGAATAAAGCCCGAAGCACCCGATTGCCTGCGTAATTTTTCTGCAGCTCTGGTGGTATAGGTTGCAATGGCTTCTTTAAGATCGGCTAATTCAAACACCGGTTTACCAAACATCCTGGTAGTGGCAATTATTCTTTTTTTCTTCAGCGGATCTTTCATTTCAATGCAGGGTTCACCGTGTAATTCTTTTATCAGCCTTGTGCCAACAACACCACCCAGATTTTTGTGTGCCCATTCCTCACTCATGTTGCGGAGCTTCCAGGCGGTATCAATACCAAGCCAGCGCAGTTTTTCTGCGCTGCGGAAACCCACACCCCATATGCTTTGTACAGGAGTCTTTTCAAGTGCTTCATGTATCTGATTAGTTGTCAATAAAGCCACTGTACCCTGTGTGGCAATTTTATTTTTCTTAGCCATGTGATTGGCAACCTTAGCCAATGTTTTGGTTGGTGCAATACCTACCGAAACCGGCAGGCCTGTCCATTGCTCTACCGTATTACGGATATGCAATCCATAATGCCACATGGCCGATTCCTGAATACCTTCCAGGTCGGCAAATGCTTCATCAACAGAATACACTTCCACATGCTGACATAACATCCGCAGGGTTTCCATCACCCGCCAGCTCATATCTCCATACAAATGATAATTACTGGAGAATACAGCAACTTTATGTTCTTCCAGAATATCTTTTGCTTCATAATAAGGCCCGGCCATTTTTACGCCCAACGCCTTTGCCTCATCGGTACGGGATACAATACAGCCATCGTTGTTGCTGAGTACAACAACTGGTTTGCCATTTAACGAAGGGTTAAAAATCCGTTCGCAGGCGGCATAAAAACTGTTACAGTCTATGATGGCTTTCAAAATATTCTTTTATAATAAAAATGGTTTGCATAACCCCGTCAGCGGTTGAAAACCCTGACGGCGGTTAAATGAAGACTGATTGTTATTCTAAAATAAACTTCGTCATATTATTTGTATCATACCTGCCCTCATGTGCCTTTTCAAATTCGACAAGACCACCAAACCAATCCAGCACTTTCTGCGATGCTAAAAATGTATTCTCATTTTTTAAAATACTGTGATAAGATGAAAACTCCCAATCTCTGAAATCTTTTACAAACTCATGTAATTGGGCATTATAATGACAGTAATAGATCATGGATGTAAGATAGCAGTCATCTTCAATCAGCTTTCTTTCAAATGGCGATTCAAACAGAGGCCCGGTGCGGTTGCTGGCCTTATTAACAGCCTGTGCATACGAATTGAAAAAGTGCGACAATTGTTTAGATGCATTTAACTGTATCATTCCTTCGCCGTTATGTTTTGGAACCCATACATTTTCTTTTACATAAACCAGTAAATGGAAATGCTTTTTAAGTAAAGCATAGGCAAATGTATCGAATACACCGGAGCAGTAAGCAATATATTGTTGAAGAAAATAGTAGTAGTTACGTTTCTCTTTAAAAATATCTTCACCATTTACACCCCTGTTGTAAATATGAAAATATTCTCCTTCTATGAGTGGTTCTATGTACATAAGCAATTGCTTAATTTCTGTATTTATTTTTTCGGGTCTTTAATAACCCCGTCGGCGGTTAAAACGAAATCATTATTAAAAAATAGTATCTTCTTATTTAACCAACCGCCGTCAGGGTTTGCAACCGCTGACGGGGTCTAGAACTCACGGCTTTCACACATTCCGTATAATATAAATCACCACACCCCAAATCTTAAAATCATTAAACTCATTTACTTCAATCGGCGATAGCTTGGCTGTTTCGGGAATTAATCGCAAACTATTAATGGTTTTTTCATACCGCCTTATCAGCATTTCGCCATCAACAACAGCAATTACTATTTTGCCGTTTTGTGGCTTAAGGCTTCTGTCCACAATTACAATATCACCGTCATAAATACCGGCGTTGATCATACTGTTACCGCTCACCCTCATAAAATAAGTTGCCGGTTTATTCCGGATGAGCTGTTCGTTCAGGTCAATTCCCCGCTCCATATAATCATCTACGGCAGCAGTAAACCCTGTGGCATTGGCGGTGGCCACATCCTGTTGTTTAAAACGTTTGCTGCCATTGTAGCTGCTGCCAAAAAACTTTTCCACTTCCATAAAAAATAATTTTAGATACCAAAATATTTAGTAAATTTATGCTAAAATAATTAGGAATCAAGTTTTTTGTTCATTAATATTTTAATTATGGAAAAGTTAATAGTAAGCATTCCGGGCTACAGGATAAACGAGTACCTGCTGGTACTTAACCCGCATGAAGACTTACGGAATAAGATCATGGAAGTAAAGAAAACGTTCTATGATAAGTACAAGGCAGAAAACGCCCGCTGGGGAAAGCCGCACATCACACTTGTTAATTTTTTACAGTACGAAATGATGGAAGAACGTATCCTCAACCGGCTTAATGTGGTTGCCATGGGTTACCATCCCATTAAAGTGGAGCTGAAAGATTACGGCAGTTTTCCGTCACATACCATTTACATCAATATAACTTCCAAGCTGCCCATCCAGGGACTGGTAAAAACAATTCGTTCAGAGACACAACGCCTGATGAAATTTGATGATGACAACAAACCGCATTTTATCATGGAGCCGCATCTCACCATTGCCCGTAGACTGAAGCCCTGGCAATATGAACAGGGCTGGCTGGAGTACAGCCACAAACATTTCACCGGAAGGTTTATTGCAGATGCAATGCTGTTATTAAAGCGCCCTCATGGTGAAATGAAATATGAAATTGTAAAGCGTTTTGAATTTCAGAATTTACCGATATCAACAAAACAGGGAGATTTATTTATGTAGCCGGCAGTGGTTCTATGAGCATCATCGTTGTGTCACTCCCTTGTACCGCATACCAATACTGGCCCGTTTTTAATCCGTGTAATAAAATAAACAACCCCTATGTCAGAAAAATTAAAACAGGATCATCACAAAGTATCCGTAACCCCACAGGAAGAATCAATTCAATACCTCGCCGGAAGAGGTGCACAGTTCAACACCAAAAACCGGTTCCTGAAAAATGAAATAACCAAAGAGCATGTAGAAGCTATTGATGACTGGGAAGAAAGAAATATTCCTACCCAGTACATCGAGCAGCAATCAAAAACGATCGTAAACAAGGTAGAAAGTAAAGATGTGGGCATGAGCTACAGCATGAATCCTTATGCCGGTTGTGAGCATGGCTGTATTTACTGTTATGCCCGTAATGTGCATGAATACTGGGGTTACAGTGCAGGATTAGATTTTGAACAGAAGATCATCATCAAGAAAAATGCGCCGCAGCTGCTGCGTAAATTTTTAATGCACCCTAAATGGGATGCAACACCCATCATGCTCAGCGGCAATACAGATTGTTACCAGCCTGCCGAACAAAAGTACCGCCTCACAAGAGGATTACTTGAAGTATGTAACGAATTTAACCAACCGGTTGGCATACTTACAAAAAATGCCTGGATACTAAAAGACAAAGATGTGTTGCAGGATATGGCAAAAAAACAAATTGTATCTGCCATGGTTTCCATCACTTCTTTTAATGAAGACCTGAGAAGAACGATGGAGCCAAGAACAGTTACTGCCAAACAAAAATTAAAAGTGATTAACGAATTAAGCAGTGCCGGTGTACGTATGGGCATTATGATGGGCCCCATGATACCCGGACTGAATGAACATGAAATGCAGCGCATCATGAAAGCAGCGGCAGATAACGGAGCCACATTTACTGCTTACACTTTTATCCGTTTAAATGGCGCCATTAAATTTTTATTCCACGACTGGCTGTATAAAAATTTTCCCAACCATGCCGATAAAGTGTGGCACTTGATAGAACAAAGCCACGATGGAAAAGTGAACGACACCCGTTGGGGCGTACGTATGAGAGGAGAAGGAAGCATTGCTGAAATGGTGGCGCAGCAATATAAAAAATACGGGAAGTTGTATAATATGAATGCGGAAGAATGGAGTTTGGACACAACAAAGTTTAGAGTCCCGGGTGGGCAAGGGAAATTATTTTAATTTTTTTATTGAGCCTGAAACTATTGATTTTACTGCTGTTTCAGCCATTATGAAATTATGTTGCAAAATTATTTTCAAAAAAATATTTGGCAGTATCAAAAAAATAAATTCATCTTTGCAACGCAAAACAAAATTTAAACAACAAAACATGTTACGCATACAACTACATATTGAAGCGGTGAATTGTTTTAGTCCGAAGACGGATTATAGCAATAGCGGGGCATGTTATGCTGCATCATAAAGTTTACCAAAACAAACTGATTCAAATAAAAGCTCCGACAAAAAATCGGGGCTTTTTTTATGCAATACGATTAAAACATTCATCTAAAACAAAACAAAAACAAATGCAACAGGTACAACATACAAATTTTACAATGCCGAATGAGGGAGCCCTTTCACCCATACGCTATTGGTATGCACTGTTGAGTAAAGGATTTACAGCAATTGGTAATGT
>JBATAS010000436.1:0-1559 GCA_049661965.1 Ferruginibacter sp.
ATAGAATGGTTTGTTGTGATGATACCTTCATTTTTCATGAAGGAATGGTGACCTTTAAGGAAGAGCGTGGTCCCCGGTATGAAAAAAATAGAGCGATCTTTGATCACAGATGGAAGCCTTTATATCAAAAGATCTATCCAGAATTTTTAGCTGATAATCCCCTAGGATATCTCAGAAATAAGTATGGATTGTTAAAGCGAAGCTCTTACAGAAATGTTCATGAAGTCAAACAAGCTAAAAACTTTAATGCCATGAAGATTCTCGATGATCCTACCACACTTGATATAGTTGATCATTATATTAGCAACTTGGAAACCTTCAAGAGTGATGCCAAGTTAAAGTCAGTCGTATTTTTAATCCATGAACTTCGTGGATTTGGTGGGGTTATTTCAATTATACAGCTTGCCAATGACATGATCTTTTCGGGTATCAATGTTAAAATCGTTGTGATGAGCACTAAAGGATATAAGGATGATATGGGTTCCTTGACGAAACCTATTTTTTACTCCGACCTTGACACATTGATTAAACACTTCCCAAAAGCTGATGTTTTGGTGGGAACATTATGGATCACCATGTACTATCTGGTAAAGATTATAGACAAAAATCCAAATTCAAAGCTAGCTTACTTTGTCCAAGACTATGAGCCTGACTTTTACAAAGAAACGGAAATTCGAATTAGGGACATGATTAAAAAGACTTATAAAATAACCCCATATAATTTCGCCAAAACCCATTGGATTTGTAAAAAAGTTAAGCAAGATGGAGGAAAAATTGCTCTGGTTTCTCCGGCTTTGGAACTGGATTTATTTTATCCACGAGATATTGATCAAAAAAGTCTTAACCAGACTAAATCAAAAAAGCTTATTGTCACCATTCTTCGCCCTTCAACTCCACAGCGTGGTTTTGATACCGCCATACAAACCTTGAATATGTTATCCCAGAAAAGAGATGATTTTGAAGTGCATGGTTTCGGATGCACGGACGATGAATTGAAGAATTATAATATCCACTTTCCCTTGAAAAATCATGGTATCCTAGCTAACAATAAGCTGCCATTACTCTATTCAAGCGCCTATTTGTTTGCCGAATTTTCTAATTTTCATGGTTTTGGACGAACTATCGCCGAGGCCATGGCCTGCAAAATAGCATGCGTTATTACAGATAGTGGTGGTATTTCCTTATTCGCTCGGCATGATGTTAATGCATTGATAACACCTCCAAAGGATAGCGAGGCGCTCGTTCGTTATATTTCAAAATTGCTGGATGATCAAGAACTCAGAGATAGGCTGGCCAATAACGCCCGTGACTCGGTTCTCTGTTTTGATCGAATGGAATCATGTCGTCGGACTATCGAAATTTTAAGTTCTTCCACTCTCGATGATCCACGTTGAAAGCTCCTTTTATCAAAGAGGTCAATCCAATGGTTGAGAAAAATTTACAGCAGTCAACCGAGTTTTTTACGCCTAAACTCGGTCTCGACATATACCCGTATATCCTCGTAAATAATAAGCAGGGAATACACCATATTGGGCGCTATCAGTGGGCCTGTCTAGCAC
>JBATAS010000437.1:0-7553 GCA_049661965.1 Ferruginibacter sp.
GTACTGGCTGGTGGTGCTCCCATGACAGGCTCTGTTGCCCGGAAAGTTTTGGTAATGGTACCTCCCGCCAAAACGCCAGATCAGGAAAAAAGCAATCTCACTCAAAAAGAAACTGCCATACTGCAATACCTGGTAAATGGCTACAGCTATAAAATGATTGCTGCCGAAATCGACATCAGCATTGATACAGTACGTTTTCATATTAAAAAGATATACGACAAACTGCATGTACACTCTGCCACCGAAGCGGTTTCAAAAGCAATAAAAGATAACCTGGTATAAAAAACAGTTCCTCCTTTCTGCATTACCACTACATCATTATGTAGTTGTACCCCTTGTTCCGGCTTCCTACTTTTACTTCTATATTACAACATTTAATTATTATTAATTAACCGATACAATTATGAAAACACTGATTAAATTATCGCTTGTTATAACCTGCGTAACGTTGCTTTTTTCCTGCAAAAAAAGCGATACACCGGCACCATTAAAGACTTATGTAAGCAAAATAACAACTTCGGCAGGAAGTACGTTTCTATATACATACGATGCACAGGGAAGACCGCAACGGGAAACATACAGCAGTGGTTCTCCGTCCAATGCATATAGTATTGATTATACCCAATACGATGCACAAGGCAGAGTATTGGAAAGTGTAACGCATTTCCCTTCAGGTTCAAGCCCCGACAGCAGAGCCGTAACAACTTATGATGCAGCGGGTAATATTACCAGAATTTATTTCTTTAGCCATGGCAGTACAACCTATTCAGATTTTATAACGTACACCTATACTGCCGGAAAAATAACTATTAAATTCTTCGACAATGCCACAAATCTTACAGGCCAGGAAGAATATATACTGACGGCTGATGGAAAAAATAATGCAGAAGTTAAGTTCTATATAATAACCCCAACCCCAATTCTTGCACGGCACGATGTATATACTTACGATACACATATCAACACTGATCAACTGTTTCCTGATGGTTTTAAAGGCTCTCCAAAAAATGCCAATAACCCCGCTTCTCTTGCCCGAACCAATACCGGAAGCCCGGTTGCTAACAGCACTTTTTCTTATACCTACAACAGCGATGGTTATGTAACCAAAAGAACATCCAGCTCGGGAGCTACTATTGACTATGAGTATATCAAACAATAAAACGCAGCGTTATGAAACATTCAATTTTAATTACTGTTTTTCTTATGGCCACAATTGCAATGCAGGCACAAACTACTGCCGAAAGAGCAGAGCAGCGGGCAAAAAACAAGACCAGCAACAGGGTTGATAACAGAATAGACCAGGGCGTTGATAAAGGACTTGATAAAACCGAAGAAGCCATAGGGAGCATCTTTAAGAAAAAAGATAAAAAATCAAAAGAACCTAACAGTGGGGAAGTTAAAAAAAATAGTGGCTCTTCTTCAAATACAAACAGCAGCAGCCCTAAAGTAAATAGCAACAGCGATTTTGTACCCGGTACCAAAGTAATTTTTGAAGATCGTTTTACAAAAGATGCGATTGGAGATTTTCCGGCCAACTGGAATACCAATGGCAGCGGTGAAGTGGTAACCATTGATGGCGTTGAGGGCAAGTGGCTGAGCCTGGTGCATAATACCATTGCCAATCCCGAATTAAAAAAAGCATTGCCGGAAAATTGTACCATTGAGTTTGATCTTTTTTTACAGGCAAGTGGCGAACGGTCAACACCATACATTCAATTTGGTTTAACGCCTGTAAAAAATATTTTAAAGGAAGATATATTTTATAAAGACCGTTTCTTTATGAACATAAACCGCTACACTGAAAGAGATGGCAAAACAGTTGAATACGGTTTAAAGAATGATGTGATTGGCAATAAAAGCGACTTTCCAACAACAAAGTACGTAAACAAAATTTTGCATGTGGCTATTGCCATTAATAAAACCCGTATAAGAATTTACCTGGATGATAAAAAATTAATTGACCTGCCACGTGCCCTTACAACAGAAATGCGGAACAATTTTTTCTTTAATAACAACTATGTTATCCCTGCATCTGAGCTGGGCTTGCTTGTCAGCAATGTACGTATCGCCGAGTCTGTAACCGATGCCCGGAGTTTGCTGATAAAACAACTGATGGAAGAAGGTAAAGCCGTAACCAACGATATTTTATTTGATGTAAACAGCGATGTCATTAAAAAAGAATCCTTTGCCATCATTAACCAGTTTGGCGAAGCGCTGCAAAGCAATGCCACGCTTAAAATAAAAATTGTGGGCCATACCGATAGTGATGGTGCCGATGCAGCCAACCTTACACTTTCGCAAAAAAGAGCCGCAGCAGTTAAAACTTATATCACTGAAAATTACCCGGTAGCCGGTAACCGCATACAAACTGATGGTAAAGGTGAATCGCAGCCGGTTGGCTCAAATACAACTGCCGATGGCAAAGCAAAAAACCGGAGAGTGGAATTTATTAAGCTGTAAATAATTATAAAAAACACCTTCACTGAAAACTTTCTCTTGCTTGAACAATTACAGGGCGTTTCTCCGGAAACGCTTTGTATATTTATGGCAAGCAAGCTGCAAACGTTTATGAAAAAAGTACGCCTCCCCTTTTTCTTTATTGGTACTATAGTGATGCTGATTGTAATGGCAAAAACCGGCGCCAGTTTAAAAACAGCAACAACTCCGCTGGGTATTCTTAACCTGGAGTTTGCCTACAATACCGCACAAACAAATAACATCATCAATGCCTGGTATTCAACAGGCGAACCCAACAATGTACTTGCTGCCATTTATAATACTTTTTACGATTTTCTCTTTCTGTTTTTCTACGCAGGTTTTTTATTTCTTGCCTGCAAAAAAATTGCTGCAAATATTAAAGGCCCTGTAGCAAAAGCCGGTAATCTTATTGCACGTGGAGCTTTACTGGCAGGAGTTTTAGATGTACTGGAAAATACCGGTATGTTACTTACGCTGCATGGCTATACTTCAAATGCAGTAGCATTTTTAACTGTTTTCTTTTCGGTTATTAAATGGGCATTGGCAATTATTGCCGTATTGTATGTGCTAACGGGCCTGTTGCAATGGGTCTATCAAAAAATGAAATATTAGAAAACAAAGTTTTTCCTTTGTGTCTTGGTGCCTTGTAGGTTAATCCTTCTATGTGTTCACTCCTAAAATCGACTCAGCCTTTGTAGTAGACAGAACCAAGTGCGATCCAACTAAAACAAAGGCTGATAAATTGACAAACAATCTGTGGCAAATATATAGGCCCATCCAATAAACAACAAATAGATTTGCAGTCCCGACCAAATTTTTAATCTTTTTTAACATACTATTTATTGCAACCAAAAAACCTTAATTTAGCCACCCTGCTTTTATTACATTAATTCACAAATTATACATATCATGCAAGTTTGGAAAGATTACCAGCAACAAAACAAAGACCGTTTTTTAGAAGAATTATTAGCCCTGTTACGTATTCCCAGTGTGAGTGCCAAAAGTGAACACAAGCCAGATATGCTGGCCTGCGCCGAAGCCGTAAAGCAACGTTTAATTGAAGCTGGTGTTGATAAGGCCGAGATTCATCAAACTGCCGGCCATCCCATTGTATATGCCGAAAAAATTACTGATCCTTCCAAACCAACCGTTTTAGTTTACGGCCATTACGATGTACAACCCGCCGAACCGCTGGAGCTTTGGAAAAGTGGCCCTTTTGAACCCGTGATTATTGATGGTAAAATTTTTGCCCGTGGCAGTTGCGATGATAAGGGACAGTTTTATATGCATGTAAAAGCATTGGAAACTTTAATACAAACCAACACTATGCAAAACAATATTAAGTTTTGTATTGAAGGCGAAGAAGAAGTAGGCTCACCCAACCTGGGCAAATTTGTAAAAGCCAATAAAGATTTATTAGCCTGTGATTGCGTACTCATCAGCGATACAGCCATGATCAGTCTGGACACGCCCAGCCTTGATAATGGCCTGCGTGGACTTAGTTATATAGAAGTAGAAGTAACCGGGCCAAACCGTGATCTGCATAGCGGTGTGTATGGCGGCGCTGTTGCCAATCCCATTACAACACTTGCAAAAATGATCGCCTCATTGCATGATGAGAACAACCATATTACCATACCCGGTTTTTATGATGATGTAGTTATATCTTCTGATGAAGAAAGAGCATTGATGGCAAAAGCGCCATTCAACGAACAGGAATACAAAGATGACCTTGGTGTAAAAGAACTTTGGGGAGAAAAAGGTTACAGCACCAATGAACGTACCGGCATACGCCCAACACTTGAGTTAAACGGAATGTGGGGCGGTTATACCGGCGAAGGTGCAAAAACTGTTTTACCATCTAAAGCATTTGCAAAAATTTCGGCCAGGCTGGTACCCAACCAGGGTAGCGAAAAAATAACAGATATCCTTATAAAACATTTAGAAAAAATTGCACCGCCGTATGTTACGGTTAAAGCTACCTTGCATCATGGTGGCGAACCATATCTGGCACCAATTACCAGCAGCGCTTACCAGGCTGCAGCCAAAGCCATGGAAACAACATTTGGTAAAACACCCATACCTGTACGTGGCGGTGGCAGCATACCCATTTGCTCTTTATTTGAAAAAGAATTAGACTGCAAAGTTGTACTTATGGGTTTTGGTTTAGACAGCGACAACCTGCACAGCCCCAACGAAAAATTTGATGTAGCTAATTTTTATAAAGGCATTGAAACCATTCCTTATTTTCATAAATACTTTGAAGGCTAAAATTTATGCTGGCTTTTATTTTAATCTCTATCCCGGTTTTACCGGGATTTTTTTTATGCTGCAGAGCAGGGAAACTTATGTAATATTCGATACAAAGAGTCCTGCACTATCTGTCTTACCTTTGTAAAAGAGTAAATACAAATAAGTACATGGAATTTATAGACTACTACAAAATTTTAGGAATTGATAAAACAGCTTCGGAAGACGACATTAAAAAAGCTTACCGGAAACTAGCCCGTAAACACCATCCCGATCTGAATCCGAATGATAAAGAAGCACATAAAAAATTTCAACAGATAAACGAAGCCAATGAAGTATTAAGCGACCCGGAAAAAAGAAAAAAATACGACCAGTATGGTAAAGACTGGCAACATGCCGATCAGTTTGAACAGCAGCGGCAGTCAAGGGACCATACACAACCCGGCAGCGCACAGGACTTCTCAGGTTTTGAAGGGCAGGATTTTTCGAGTTTTTTTGAAAGTATGTTTGGCCAGGCCGGTGGCAGGCAGCGGCAAACAAAATTTCGTGGCCAGGATTATAATGCAGAATTACAGTTAAGCCTGGAAGCTGCCATGACAACTCATCAGCAAGTATTAACCGTTAACGGAAAAAACATCCGCATTACCATACCTGCCGGTGTGGAGAACGGGCAAGTGATTAAACTAAAAGGCCATGGTGCACCTGGTGTTAATGGTGGTCCGGCTGGTGATCTGTACATTACATTTATTATTGCTACGCATCCTGTTTACAAACGCATAGGCAATGATCTGTACATGAATGCTGCCATTGACTTGTACACTGCACTGCTGGGTGGCGACACAACCCTTGATACTCTTAGCGGTAAAGTAAAGCTAACCGTAAAGCCCGAAACGCAGCCTGGCACTAAAGTTCGTTTAAAAGGAAAAGGCTTTCCTGTATATAAAAAAGAAGGAGAACATGGCGACTTGTACATAACCTACGATGTACAATTACCAACCAACCTTACAGAAAAAGAAAAAGAATTATTTACCGAATTGAAAAATTTAAAATAATCTATTATGCAAACAGACGAAATGATACAGGTAAATGAATTTTGCATGCATCATCAAATTGAAATTTCCTTTATACAATCCTTGCAGCAGTCGGGCTTGATAGAAGTTATACAAACCGAAGAAAAACTTTGTGTGCCCCGTGATCAGTTACCCGAACTGGAAAAAATGGTGCGGCTCTATTATGAAATGGACATTAATCTGGAAGGCATTGAAACCATCAGTTATTTACTAAACCGCATGAATGCTATGCAACAGGAAATTATACAACTGAATAACCGGCTGCAGGCTTATGAAGAAAATCAAGCGTAACTTAACAAAGCCACTAAGTTTTACTTGTGGTTGTTTAAAGGCATCCCCTTTTGTGGGCTGTCACTTGCAAATAAATTTACACATTGAAAGCCAATAACAATACAATACCGGTTAAATTAATTGATAGCCCACAACAATTGACTACACTGGTCAGGCATTTGAATGCAACGAAAGAAATTTCAGTTGATACAGAGTTCGACAGTTTCAACAAACAATATGGTATTCACCTGCAGTTAATTCAGATTTTTGATGGCAGTACCTGTTACCTGGTTGACCCATTAAAAATTACTGATCTTAAAGAACTATGGCAGCTGTTTGAGAACACAGATATTTGTAAGGTAGTTTACTCGGGAGCCAATGATGTAGATGTACTGAAAAGAAATGGTTGTAATCCTGTAAACCTGTTTGATATTCAAATTGCTGCAGAGTTATGCAACAACCCCGAAAAATCACTTTCAGCCATTCTAAAAAGAAATTTTGGCGTTGAACTTGATAAATCAATACAGGCTGCAGGCTGGGGCAACCGGCCTCTTGAAACCTGGCAGCTGGTTTATGCAAGTAATGACGTAATCTATTTACTGCAGTTGAAAGAATTACTTATGCATGATATTTACTTTAAAACAATTGAACCGGTACTGCAGCAGCAAAATTTAAACCTGGAAACCGCAGCCAGTAAAGACTATCATCCCAAGCTGACCAAAAAACAAGAAATTATTTTTAATGCATACAGTCGTAAAAAATTGCTGAGTCTGAAAGTATTGGTAGATTCTTACGCTCAGGAACTGAACCTGCCGCCTTTTAAAATTGTTCAGGATTCTTTTCTGGAAGATATGATAAAGGACAAAGAGGTATTTTTAAAAGATCCGTTCCCTGATAAAAAATTTCACTACGAAATAATTAAAAATAAAAAATTCAAAACACAATTGCTGGATATACTTCATTCAATTGACCCAGCCATGGGTTGGGAAAATAAAAAGAGAAGATGACTGCTTTCTATCCGGCAGTTCATCACACCTACAGCGTTATCAACATAAACACAATCCACGCCGGTAAAAAACCAGGGGACCAGATATATATGCTTTTGTTTACAGCGTCTTTACTGCTCACAAAAAATCTTTCTCAGCCGGAAAAAATGCGGCTGAGAAAGATTCAGCAAGATTTATTTTAACTCTTCTCTTTTTCCTTAGCCTTATATAAAATTGATAAAATACCCGCTACTGCTTTCGGGTCTTTATTCAATTCAAGTGATTTTTCCAGAAAAAAAACAGCTCTACGCATATCGTTGTTTTCATAATAGCCTTCACCCAGGCTGGAGACAACATTAGCCGATTCAGGAAACAAATAATAATTAACCTGGAATATTTTTGATGCATCTTCTTTTTTGCCCTGCTTCAATAACAGATAACCCAGGCTGTTTAATTCGTTTTCATTTTTTACAACTGCGGCAAGCTGGCCCGAAAGACT
>JBATAS010000438.1:0-2440 GCA_049661965.1 Ferruginibacter sp.
GCAACAACTTGAGCATTCCAATACTTTTAATAACACCACCTTTCACCCAGCTTAACACGCCCTACCCGGCAACCGCATACCTCAAAGGATTTCTCAATACAAAAAAAATAAAATCACACCAGGCCGATTTAGGCATTGAAGTAACCTGCGCCCTCTTCAACAAAAAAGGATTGCAGAAATTATTTGATGATATTAATGCACACCCAAAAGAACATTCAGAAAATATAAACCGAATCATCACCCTGCAAAATGATTACGTCAATACCATTGATGCCGTTATGTTATTCCTGCAGGGCAAAAGCCCAACGCTGGCGCATTTAATAAGCAATAGAAATTTTTTACCCGAAGCCGAACGCTTTGCTCAGCTCGACGATTTAAAATGGGCATTCGGCAGCATGGGCACGCAGGACAAAGCCAAGCATATTGCCACCATGTACCTCGAAGACCTGAGTGACCTCATCAAAGAAACCGTTGATGAACATTTTGGTTTCAGCCGCTATGCCGAGCGACTTGGCCGCAGCGCCAATAGTTTTGATGAACTGTACACAACCCTGCAACAACGGTACACGTATCTCGATCATATTCTTATAGATATCCTCAAAGAAAAAATGGACCGCCTGCAACCCCAACTCGTTGCACTCTCCGTTCCTTTTCCCGGTAATTTATATACTTCGCTAAGATGCGGACAATACATAATGCAACATTACCCAAACAGTAAAGTTGTTATGGGTGGCGGCTTTGCCAATACCGAACTCCGCAGCTTAAGTGATGAACGTGTTTTTGAATTTTATGATTTTATTACGCTTGATGATGGCGAAGCACCGTTAGAAATTTTGTTGCAGCATCTTGCAGGTGAAAAAAAGATTGAAGAACTCAAACGCACATTCACTTTAATAAACGGCAACCTTACCTACATCAACAATACCACCTGCACCGATTACAAACAAGGCCAGGTAGGCACGCCCGACTACAGCGATTTCTTTTTAGATAAATATATCAGTGCCATTGAAGTGATAAACCCCATGCACAGCCTTTGGAGCGATGGCCGCTGGAACAAACTCACCATGGCACATGGCTGCTACTGGGGCAAGTGTACCTTCTGCGATATATCGCTCGACTATATAAAAAATTACGAGCCACTCACCGCTTCGCTGCTGGTTGACCGCATGGAAGAAATGATTGCACAAACCGGGCAAAACGGTTTTCATTTTGTTGACGAAGCCGCACCGCCTGCCCTCATGCGTGCCCTGGCGCTGGAGATCATCCGCCGCAAACTTACCGTAAGCTGGTGGGCCAATGTACGGTTCGAAAAAAGTTTTACCCGTGACCTCTGCATTTTATTAAAAGCCAGCGGCTGCATTGCCATCAGCGGCGGACTGGAAGTTGCCAGCGACCGCCTGCTAAAACTTATTGATAAAGGAATTTCCGTTGCACAGGTTGCCAAAGTAAACAAACATTTTACGCAGGCCGGCATTATGGTGCATGCCTACCTCATGTATGGCTTCCCCACGCAAACCGCACAGGAAACCATCGACAGCCTGGAAATGGTGCGACAGCTTTTTGAAACCGGCGTACTGCAATCGGCTTTCTGGCATTTGTTTACCATGACGGCCCACAGCCCTGTTGGCCTTAACCCGGAAAAGTATAAAGTAGAAAAAGTAAATAAAGTAATAGGCAGCTTTGCCAATAACGATATTGAACATACCGACCCCACCGGTGCCGATCATGAAAGTTTTAGTTTTGGTTTAAAAAAATCGTTGCTCAATTACATGCATGGCGCCTGCTTTGATTATCCGCTGCAAAAATGGTTCGAGCATAAAGTACCACGCACAACCATTGCACCCGATTATATTATTAAAGCCCTGGAAGATGATGCTTTACCCACCCACAACCCAAATACAAAAGTTGTTTTCCTAGGCAACACACCCAGCACCGAAACCATTACCAAAAGCAAAAAAGGCAATCAGTGGCAAATGCTGCAACTGAGTTTTACCACAAAAAAAGAAACCATTGTTATTAAAGTTGATGAAGTACAGGGCAACTGGCTGCTGAGCCAACTACAAACCACAAACATTACAAACCACAAACTTATAACGCTGCAAGAACTAAAAGAGAGTTATGAAAACGCCGGCTTAGAGGACTTTGAATTGTTTTGGGATAATAAACCGGTGAATGGATTGTGGAAGGCGGGGTTGTTGATGTTGTAACCTCCGCTTCTGTCATGCTGAGGAACGAAGCATCTCATAACTACGAAGCGAATATTTTTAATACCAGCTTCAGTTTTCATAGCATCATCGTTGCGTCGCAACCCGTTCATCGGCATTGCTGCTATTGGGCTTTTATCGTAGCGTAATGGTTCGTGAGGACAGGTAACTATATATCTGTTAGACCATGCAGTTGTTTAATTATTATCTTCTTGATTTTAGTGATAGTAGTAAAA
>JBATAS010000439.1:0-8367 GCA_049661965.1 Ferruginibacter sp.
GGCAACTTTGGTGATTTTGGATTTAGCGGAATCATAAGAGCAGCGGCCATTGTATTTTTTGCATACATAGGTTTTGATGCAGTGAGTACTGCTGCGCAGGAAACAAAAAACCCTAAGCGTAATATGCCAATTGGTATTCTTGGCTCATTACTTATCTGTACTATTTTATACATTCTATTTGCGCATGTTATGACTGGTGTTACCAGTTACAGTTCATTTGCCGGAAAAGATGGTATAGCACCTGTTGCAGTTGCAATTGATCATATGGGTACTGCAAATGCAGCTGGCGTTGTTATTCCGGATTACCCCTGGCTGAACCGTGCAATCATTGTGGCTATTCTCTTTGGCTATTCGTCTGTTATTCTTGTAATGTTAATGGGACAGTCAAGAGTTTTCTACAGTATGAGTAAGGATGGTTTAATTCCTAAAGTTTTCTCTGCAGTAAATCCTAAATCTCAAACTCCTGCCAAGAGCAATATGCTGTTCATGGTATTTGTGAGTTTGTTTGCGGCATTCGTACCAGCCCGTGTTGTTGGCGAAATGACGAGTATTGGAACATTGTTCGCCTTTATTCTGGTTTGTATCGGCATATGGGTAATGCGTGTTAAAATGCCCGACTTAAAAAGATCATTCAAAACGCCGCTGGTTCCGTTGGTACCAATACTTGGTATTGTTGTTTGTCTTTTTATGATGGTATTTTTACCGGCAGATACCTGGATACGTTTACTGGTATGGATGCTGATAGGCTACGATATTTACCTGGTTTATGGCGCCAAGCATAGTCAGTTAGGCAATGGTACCGACTCCAGAGTTGGGATGAAAACTGCAAGAATTTCAGGAATAGCACTATCTGCTTTACTTGCCATAGTAGGATTCATGCATCAATACAGCGTTGGATTTGATACTGATAGAACTTTACTATATGTTTCTGTTGCCTTTGCTGCTGTACATTTATTTATCTATGGAAGCAAATTAGGAAGAGCTGAAAAAGATTAGAAAATAAAGTATTCGTTAAAAATCCCTCCCAATATAATCGGGAGGGATTTTTTTATTGAACAATAATCTCATCAACAAAAATATGTGTATCACCTCCTGCACCTAAATGCCATTCGGGCAATTTACCATACTGAATTGCTTTTACCCTTACATATCTTGCTGAAACCTGAGTAAAGCCTGCTTCAACATTTTTGATCTGTGGTTTGGCATCTTCAACCGGTAAAAAATTCTGTCCGCTGTACACCTGCATAAAATTTTTATTATCGTTTGATACTTCAATAATAATTTGTTTAGGCATAATTATCCACGGGCCGCTGTCCTGCAATAAACCGATGGTAACTTTTGAAACCTGTTTTGTTTCCTGCAGATCTATCACCGCATCCAGGTCAGTTTTTTGATAACCCTGCCAGTTGCCTTTACGCCAGTCAACTTCCCCACGGATATTATCAATCAAACCATTTTCGCCGTTGCCATCATATTGCTGCTCGTATGGGGTATTCAGTTTTATTGTCCAGTTATGCGGCATTTTTGTGTAGTGTGCAGTTGTAACAAAACTTTTATCACCGTTTTTATGAATAGCAATTGCTTTTATAGTTATAGAGCTATCTACAAAAAAATCACCAGTTGCTTTTTTTGAAGATGCTGAAGGTGTTGATCCATCTGTTGTGTAATAAAAACTTACATCCCGCTGGTTAGTATAAATAAATATTTTTTTAGTTCCCCTGAAAGATATGGAGCCGCCATCAATAACCGGGTTTAAAACAATCGGGTTATCATGGATAGCAGTAACCGGCATTCCGGTCTTTCCAAAATCTGATGGCTTATTTGTCATATTGAAACTTAACTGCCCTCCTTTTTCAATATCGAAATAGGAAAGATAAGATTTGCTGTATGCAGTATTATTTAACAAAGCTGATTGAATATAAAAATTTTGATTGCTTACATTTTTTGCATTAATGGTAAAGGTTTTTCCGTTTTCTAAACGTATTGTTGCTGAAGAGAACAACGGTGTGCCAATAATAAAATCGGTAGTACCGGGTGTAACTGGATAAAAGCCCAGAGCACTCAGTACATACCATGCACTCATTTGCCCACAGTCTTCATTTCCTTCCAGTCCATCAGGAGTATCACGATACATTTCATTCATGATGCGATGCACCATGGCCTGTGTTTTGTGTGCTGCGCCTGTAAAATTGTACAGGTACGCAATATGATGACTGGGTTCGTTACCATGAGCATACTGTCCTATCAATCCCGTGATATCACTTTGGTTTCTTCCGGTAGTTTGCGAATTTTCTGTAAAGAGATCATCAAGTTTTGATTCAAGGTGCTTTCTTCCACCGATAATCTCTGTATAGCCAAATACATCCTGCGGCATGTAAAAAGAATACTGCCAGCTGTTTGCTTCGGTAAAATTATTATTTACTTCCCGTGGGTCGAATGGTGAAATCCAGTTGCCATTTTTACGAGGCCTCATAAAACCGGTTTGCAGGTTTACTAAATTTTTATAGTTCTGTGCTCTTTTTATATAGTATTTATAGTCATCTTCCTCACCCAGTTTTTTTGCAAACTGTGCAATGCACCAATCGTCGTAAGCATACTCCAATGTTTTACTTACACTTTCATGTTCGTCATCCATTTCCAACACACCATGATCCATCAACGCCGGCAAACCAAGATGATCCCATGTTGCACTCTTCTTCATAGCTTCCAACGCCAGTTTTGTATCAAACTGGTTGATCCCTTTCATGTAAGCATCTGTAATCACAGATACACTGTGGTAACCAATCATACAATCGGTTTCGCAACTGCTGAGCTCCCAAACCGGCAAACGGCCTCCCTGCCGGTATTGCACCAAAAAAGATTTGATATAATCCAGTGTTCGTTTCTTATCAATAATAGTATAAAGCGGATGTGCTCCCCTATAGGTATCCCAAAGAGAGAAGACAGAGTAATTGGTAAATCCTTCAGCTTTATGAATCTGGTTGTCTCTTCCCCTGTATTGTCCATCAACATCCTGGTTAATATTTGGTACGATGGCCGTGTGGTACAAAGCAGTATAGAATGTTCTGAGTTGCTTTTTATCATTACTGTTAACATCAATGCGACTGAGTTCTGTATTCCATTTTTTATGGGCATCTTCTTTTACTTTTTCAAAATCCCATTCCGGTAATTCGGCAGCCATATTCTTCATGGCACCTTCAATACTTACAGCCGAAATAGCAACTTTGGTTTTTACGTCCCGGTCGTTAAACTGAAAAAATGCTTTAAGGTTTTTGCTACTGATGTCTTTTACATCTGGTTTTAATTTTTCATCTTCCCAAAAACCATATTTTATAAATGGAGATGAAAATTCAATTACAAAATATACATACTGATCGGTTGCCCAGGCCTTGCTTCGCCTGAGACCTGCAATGGTCCGGCCATTAATTATTTTAAGTGACGATTCTAGAACTTCATCTCTATGCTTAAGGTCGAGAATGATGTTTGAACTTTCAGAATCAGGAAAATGGTATTTATGAATACCTACTCTTTCGGTAGCAGCTAATTCAACAGAAATATTATCATCATCAAGTTGTACAGCATAGTAACCCGGAGATGCTTTTTCTTTAGCATGAGAAAATTTAGAGCCATATATTTTATTGTCCGGAGAAGGAGCCCCTGTCATCGGCATTAACAATATATCACCGTAATCACTTACACCCGTTCCGCTCAAGTGCGTATGACTGAATCCATAAATAAAATCATCAGAATAATGATACCCTCCACAACCATCCCAACCGTCAAGTCTTGTATCGGGGCTTAGCTGTACCATACCATGTGGCAGCACGGCACCGGGATATGTATGCCCGTGTCCGCCTGTACCTATAAAAGGATCAACATAGCCCGAATAGTTTTTTTGAGCGAAGAGGCAAAAAGAGCAAAAAAGTAAAAAAGTAAAAAGAAAGAATATCTTATTTTTCATGCAAATCGTTTTGCACAAGTTAAAACATTATCAAAAAAATAAGGGTAATAAAAAAGCTCCGGTTAAGGAGCTGATTAATTAAAAGAATCATTTTTTTTAAAACGGCAGGTCATCAACCGGTGCTGCGGTATTAACCGGCTCTGTTTTAACAACAGGTGCCGCAGTCATTCCTGTATTGGTAACATTGCCCTGGTTTGAGCCCTGGTCTCTGTTGCTGCTCAATAACTGAATGTTTTGTACCCGCATACGTAATGTTGCGGCTGCCTGTCCTTCCTTATTGGTATAAGGATCTGCCTCTGGTGAACCTTCGGCATAAACCGATGTTCCTTTTGTAAGGTATGGCGCTATGGCAGTACGGTCAGTCCAGTAAGCACATTCTACCCAGGTGGTTCTTTCTTTTTGATTGCCCTGCGAATCTTTGAAACGCTCTGTGTGCGCTACGCTGAAGTTGATAACATGTTTTCCGTTGATCTCTTTTACGATGCAATCTTTACCAAGATTGCCGATGATCTGAAGCTTAATCATAACTGTGTTTTTTAATTATTAATCGATGTATCTGGTTGTGCGCTAAAGTTATGGGTAAAGGTAAAAGCTAATCCCATATATTGGCCCGTGGTGCATTTATTGTGCGTAAATAATCCAGCAACTGCCCGGTGTGAACAGCCTCGTGGTATGCCATTCGCAGTAAATAATCTCCAAGTTTGCGATGCTGCTTCTTTTCTTTCCGGGTAATATAGATTTCATCTAACTCTTTTGCCGAAAACGAATGGACCATTTTTAAAAATTTCTCCCGGTAAGGCTGAGCATTTTTTATTTCGTCCTCAAGTGTAGTGTATGGATTTCCCGTCAGCGGACTTTCGTAATTACCCAACACGCCTCTCTTCAAAATAATATGATGATAAATATTTTCCGATTCCAGTACATGCCGGATCATTTCAAAACAACTCATGGCCTCCGGATCGGGCTTCCAAAACAATTCTTCTTCCGAAATAGATTTCCAAACTTTTATACTCCTTCGCCTCACTTCTTCAAAATTAAGTATCAGCAATTCTGATGCATTCATGGCCTGACAGTTATTTCCTTCTTTAAAACGTTAGTTCAATTTCTTATTCAATGTGCTTACCTGGCTTTGCAGGTTATTCACCATATTGGCCAGCGAGTTTACATCCCAGCGTTGCTGACTGCTTACTTTACTGATAACCATTTGTGCTGCCCATAACTCCATTATATCTTCGGCATTTACCTGGTAGGGCTGATATTGAGGATTATCACTCACCAGGGTTAGTTTATTTTTAGTTTTATTGTTCTTTTCAATTCTTTTGTAAACGATGCCTTCGTTACGGCTTACTACTATATAAGCCTGGCTGTTTTTAATATCAGTATTGTTCTCAATCTTCTCACCAACGATAATACTACCACTTGCTGTGGGCAACATACTATCTCCAATAATTTCAAAGGCACGGTAATTACCACCGGATAACATGGGCAAGGTAAATGTGTTCAATTCATCAATAAACTCAGTATCTGCATAGCTGGCTAAATAACCAGCTGCAGCTTTTACAGGTACAAAATGAATCAGGTTCCTGTCGGCACTCATCATTTTTTGCTGACGGCGCTTTGCCATATAGCTGTCGGATGTAACACTTAAATCTTTTAATAAAAGTTCATCAAGCGAAAGCTTAAACATATCGGCCAGTATCTCCAGCACTTCCAGCCGGGGATCGGCACGTTCTTCTTCATAAGCTCCTATCAGAGAGCGTTTGATACCAAGTTTGTTGGCGAATTCCTCCTGTGTCCAGCCACGGAGTTTGCGAAGATATTTTAGATTTTGACCTGCTATAGACATGATGAACTAATTTGATTAGCACAAATATACTAATTAATTTAGTTTAACAAAATTATTTTTTAATTCCCGCTCCAGGCAGGCAAGCGGCCCGGTGTATAGGGTGCTTTATTTTTTTCCAATTCCAGTTCAATATCAGTAACAGCAATTCCAATTGCCTTTATTTCATTATAAACCGGTGTGAATTGTTTTTCAGCAACAGTCAATGAATTAATAAATGTTGTTGTTGGCGCTGCAGTGGTTGACCACAACGCTCCGGCAATTGAACCAATCCTCCCGTTGATTGAAGGCAGTGTTTCAAACTCTCTTCTTGCAAGCGTTGCATCACCATTCAGTTTTGTATTTACATCGGTCAATCTTTTTTCCAGTTCATTTATTGTTTTGGAGAGGCCGGTTGAAAGTTTAGGAGTTTCAAAAATTGCCTGTTTGATGTATTTGATCTTATTCACAAGCTCTTTCCGGTACTCATCCGTTGCAGCACTCACTCTTCTCAACTCTCCTACCTTCTTACTGAATTCTTCCAGCGCCTTTTTATCTGTTGCCGGCAGCGTTGCATTATTTAATGCAGCAGTTTTAAAAGGAACTGCAGCAACCAATTCACTGTAATGCCCGTCTTCGAATTTACTCAGCGAAACTTTATAATTACCCGGCAATGCCATATAGCCAACCTCGGGTGAGCTAAAAACAAAAGATTCATCAAACTGGCTCAGATCAACCGGGCCAAACGGAGCATAACGGAAATCCCAAACAATTCTGTTCATCCCTTTTTTTGCCGGTGCTTTTATGCGGCGAACCACATTACCAGCTTCGTCCATCACCGTAAATAATAAATGCGGGGCAGGTTGTTCATCTTCTAAACGTAATGAATCTATTGACGGATAATAAGGCGCTTCCCCTTTTTTTATTTTTTCCTTTTCTGCTTCACGACGTTTTTCTTTGATGGTTTTAATATCATCCTTTAAATAATAAGTAAACACGGCGCCAACTTTTGGATTGGGTGTGGTATAAAAATCTTCGCCCTGAAAACCTTTACCCCTAACACCCAATGGCAGTGATTCAATAAACATCCATGCATCTTTGATGGGATAGATTGCTGCAACATTGGTAAGGTCTTCTTTCTTAAAATTACGCAACGGAGTATAATCGTCCAGCACATAAAATCCACGGCCGAATGTTGCGATAACAATATCGTTTTCTCTTTTTTGAATGGTAATGTCTTTTACAGCAATGGTAGGTAATCCGTTTTTAAGTGGTATCCATTCCAGCCCGCCATCTACAGAAAAATAGAATCCAAACTCAGTACCTACAAAAAGAAGGTTAGAATTAATATGATCTTCAGCGATGGTATAGGCTGTTCCTCTTTCGGGTAAATTATTTTGAATGGGTTTCCAGGTTTTTCCACCATCTACGGTCTTATATATATATGGATGAAAATCGCCGTAGCGGTGATGATTAAAAGTTACATACGCTACGTTTCTGTCGTGTTGCGATGCGATAATTTGATTTACATAGGTACGATCCGGCACACCGGTGATGTTATCAACCTTGGTCCATGTTTTACCGCCGTCATTTGTAATTTGAATCAGTCCGTCATCGGTACCAACATACAAAGTATTTTCATCAAACTGTGATTCAGCAATTGTTGTAGTTTGCCCGTACACATCTGTTGAACCATTTTTAGAAACTGCATCTACACTCCACACTTTACCCATCACTTCCAGTTTATTACGGTCTATTTGTCTGGTAAGATCAGCACTGATCCGCTGCCAGGTATTACCCCGGTCATCGGTACGGAATAATTTATTGGCGCCAAAATACAGTCGCTTATTATCAAACTTCGAGATCAGTAAAGGCGCATCCCAGTTCCAGCGAAAAGCGGCTTCACCTTCCTGTTCCTGTGGTTGAATGTATAAAAATTCTCCGCTTTTTCTGTCGTACCTGCTCAAAGCTCCGTATTGTGCTTCGGCATAAATAATATCGGGATTGGTTTGATCAACCTGTGTTTCAAAACCATCGCCAATGCTGGTGAAATACCAATCGGAATTAAATATACCATTAGCACTGGTGGTACGTGATGGCCCGCCAATGCTGAAGTTATCCTGTGTACCGCCATGAATGCTGTAAAAAGGAAACGCATTATCGGTTGCCACTTTATAAAACTGTGTTACGGGCAGATTGGCTTTAAAGCTCCAGTTCTCTCCCCCATCATAACTTTCATACACACCGCCATCGCAACCAACTAAAAAATGATCGGTATTGGATGGATCAATCCATATTACGTGATTATCAATATGCTTGCTTTTTTCGCCAAGAATTGAAACAGTTTTTCCGCCATCCTTACTAATACCCATATAAGTATTGATGATAAATATTTTATTTACATCCTTTGGATCGCAATAGATTTTTTGGTAATAATTTCCGCTCGTTGAATAACCACTTTGTTTTTCCCAACTGGCACCACGATCAGTGCTTTTGAAAATACCAGCTTTGCCATCGGGCGCTTCTACAACTGCATACAACACATCAGGATTAACAGGAGAATAATTTAATCCGATTCTTCCCA
>JBATAS010000440.1:0-2737 GCA_049661965.1 Ferruginibacter sp.
CGGTGTTCAGCCAGTCAAAGTGGACCTATGCAGCAATCATCATTGTTTTACTGGCTTCTATCATCGGTATATTTTATGTACAGCAAAACTTCCGTCGTCAGCTTATTCAGGCACGTAAAAGCTGGAACCTTGTTTTTCTGTACCTGATGGTTGCCTTATTTGTACCTTTTGTCAACTCAACAGCCAGTTTCGAATACTGGATACTCTGTGCCGTTCCGTTATCGGCATTCCTGGGAGCTACATTTTTTTATCCGGCTAAAAACTGGTTCCCTGCACTGTTACACTGGTTAATGGTGGCATTTGTTATTGTTATCAACTACTTCGCCTGAAAATTATACTCACAATTGTTACCTTTGCCGGGGTTTTATTCCAAAACGTATAATTTATTTACAGCATCATCCTTAATTAAACTAAAATGAAATTTGGCGTAGTAGTTTTTCCCGGCAGTAATTGCGACCGTGATATGATGGAAGCTTTACAACTGGACCTGCAGCAGGAAGTTATTCAACTCTGGCATAAAGACAAAGATCTGAGTATGTTTAATACCGATGATTGCATTGTGCTGCCCGGCGGTTTCAGTTACGGCGATTATTTGCGTTGTGGCGCCATTGCCCGTTTCAGTCCTATGATGCAGAGTGTTATTGAGTTTGCCAATAAGGGCGGAAAAGTATTGGGCGTTTGCAACGGCTTTCAGATTTTATGCGAAAGCGGTTTGCTGCCCGGTGTATTGTTGCGTAACAGCCAGCAGCAATTTGTTTGTAAAAATATTTTTATGAAGGAAGTTGCATCAGAAGACGGGCCCGGTCATACTACTGTACCAGTTTGTATTCCGGTGGCACATGGCGAAGGCCGTTTTTTTGCCAATGAAGCAACTTTAAAGGATATGGAAATGCACAGGCAGATCATATATCGCTATTGCGATAAAAAAGGAAATGTTAATACGGCTGCAAATCCAAATGGTGCCATTCATAATATTGCGGGTATCTGTAATAAGGAAAGAAATGTGTTTGGTATGATGCCGCACCCCGAAAGAGCCTGCAGTACAGCATTAGGTAATACAGATGGTAAAAATGTATTCAATCACCTGTTTGGAATAAATTAACAGTTATTCGGGTTAACTGGTCGTTAAGCCGACACCCGAATAGTTTATTAATTCGTAAATTTGCATATGAATAATTTATACTTAAAGAAAATATTTACAGCAATAATATTGCTTGCGTTTACAGGAATAGTGAACGCACAGATCAATAACCCAGTTATTTGGTCGTATAGCGTAAAAAAAATAGCCGATAAAACCTACGAGCTGCACATGACGGCCACCATAACCGGTAACTGGCATTTATATGCACAAGATGCAGGGGAAGGCCCCGAACCAACCACCTTCAGTTTTACAGCCAACCCATTGATAACTTTGGATGGTAAAGTAAAAGAAGTTGGTAAGATGGAAAAATCTTATGATAAGAATTTCAACTCGGTTTTAAAGTACTATGCAAATAAGGTAGACTTTGTACAAAAGATAAAAGTAAAATCTTCTATTGCTACGGTAGTAAAAGGTTCGGTTAATTTTATGGTTTGTAACGACAGGCAATGCCTGCCACCTAAAGATGTTCCGTTCAGCATAAATGTTGGCGGAAAATAAAACTGCTTCACCTTATTTCCCGATAATTCATTGTCGGGATTTTTTTTAAATAAATCATATGCATCTTAAAAAGATAGTTTCATTACTCACTGCTGTTTTGTTTCTTTTTCAATTTTCGGCCTTTGCACAGGATTCTGCAAATGTTAAATGGGAAGCTACCGGAAAAAAAATTGCAGAAGGCCAATTTGAAATTCATTTAAAGGGAACAATTAAATCTGATTGGTTTCTATATGCAAAATCAAACGAATCTGTTGGTCTTGAAGGTTTGAAGATCAGTTTTTCCGATTCAGCAATTGTGCTGGATGGCGTTCAGCAGGTAAACGGAAACTTAAAGACCATAACTGATAAAATTTTTGAAGTACAGGCAGAAGTGGGAGAAGGCAATATTGAAATTGTACAGAAAATAAAACTAAGCGGTTCGGTGCCTGTCAGGCTTAAAGCTGTGCTGCTTTATAATACAGCCAGCGCAAATGCGTTTATTCCCGAAGAAAAAAAGATTGAGATTGAAATGGAAGGCGGTGTAGACATGTCTTCATCAAACCGGATATTGATACCTACTATTGATTTAAAGAATCCTGTGAACGATTGTGGCGGAACAGGCATAAGTATTGAGGAATCCGGTTCAGGGAGCTTGTTAACTATTTTTCTGTTGGGTTTCCTGGGAGGGTTGGTGGCCTTGATTACTCCCTGTGTTTTTCCTATGATACCCTTAACGGTATCATTCTTTACAAAAAAAGCAATAACCAGAAAGCAGGGAATATTTAATGCATCATTGTATGGGTTTTTTATCTTTCTGATCTATGTATTATTAAGTGTTCCGTTTTATTTCCTCGATAGTGCAAGTCCTGAAATATTAAATTCAATCTCAACCAATGCATGGCTTAATGTTATCTTTTTTGCAGTATTTATAGTTTTTGCATTATCGTTTTTTGGCTTATTTGAAATAACCCTGCCAAGCAGTTTTTCGGGTAAGGCTGATTCTAAGGCCGGGACCGGAAATATACTGGGTATATTTTTTATGGCGCTTACGTTAGCTATTGTTTCCTTCTCCTGTACCGGTCCAATTCTGGGTTCCTTATTGGTAGGCTCTTTAACGGG
>JBATAS010000441.1:0-3156 GCA_049661965.1 Ferruginibacter sp.
TGAAATTGAAAACCGGAGATCGGATATACGTTTTAATAATATTGAATGGCACCGGAAATTTTCTTTATCTATGGCCTGTTTTGTATTATTTTTTATTGGAGCACCGTTAGGATCAATCATCCGGAAAGGTGGATTGGGTATGCCCCTGGTGGTGGCCATTATTTTCTTTTTAATGTTTCACCTGCTGAATATGTTTGGCGAAAAATTTGCAAGGGAAAGCATTATGCCGCCTTTTTGGGGTATGTGGCTTGCTGTACTGGCGCTTACCCCGGTAGGCATTTTTCTTACGTATAAAGCCATGCACGACTCTCAGCTTTTTAATAAAGAATACTATAACAGGGTTTTCAAAAAAATAAAAAAACTTTTTAGTAAATAAAAAGATAAACATTTGATTAGCTGACAGTATAAGCGCATTGGTTATAACTACTCTTTCTTTCCTGATCAATAAAATAACCGCATCTTAAAAATAAGTTGTAATTTTTATAAATAATTATTCACTTATCTCTATGATGCAACTGATAAAAATAATATCCCTCACTATTTTTATAAGTCTTCCTGTTATTTCATATTCACAGGTTGCAAAAAAAGATTCCGCAATTGTTTTTTCACTAATTGATAAAGCCGAAGCATTTTTTACTGATGCCAATTACGACTCTGCGCTGTTTTATTGCGATAAGGCAGAGGCTTACAGCCGGCTTAACAATTACAAAAAAGGAATCGCTTACTCCTTAATAGAAAAAACAGATATCTATATTGATAAAGATGACCTTGATAAAGCTTCTGAATTACCTTCAAAAACAAATATACTGGGGCAACAAACCCATGACTCGTTGATTATGGCTATTTCAGTAATGCAGATGGCACAGATAAAAATGTATGGCGGCAAATACGATGAAGCAGTTGCACTCTTTGAAAAATGCACAAAAAATTATTTCAGCAGGCATCCCTCTAAATACGCGGCCTTGGCCTACAACGATTTCGGTTATACCTATGGCATGAAAGGCGACCTGGCTTCAAAAGCAACGCACATTATTAAAGCCATCAGCATTTACGAAACACTTAACCTGGATAATTATGGCGAACGAGCCGCAGCGCTAAACAACCTGGCTACCGTTTACTACGAACTTAATCAACGGCAAAAAGCAATCGAATATGCAGTCAAATCAATTGCGTACCGTGAGAAATCGGGCGACATTGCACGGCTCTCCCTTGGCTGTTGTAACCTTAGCCAGATGTATGTGGGTGTTGATGATGCTGAATCGGTGAAGTATCAAAAGCTCTGTGTAAAATATGCTGAACAATCAGGCGACCAATCCAGGATCATGCACGCCTACGTTACATCGTCTTTAATTGCCAGTCATCAAAAAGACATAAAGAAATCGCTGGAGTACGAATTGAAAACCATTACTCTGCTCGAAAAAAATAAAACAGACCCACAAATGCTTGCCCGGCGATATATTTCTGCAGGTATGGGTTCTGCAACATTAAAAGAAGATTCAGCAACAACGGTTGGTTATTTTAATAAAGCGCTGGAACAGTCGGAGCGAATAAACAATAAAATAAATCTTCGGGATGTATATAATCAGCTTTCGCTTTTTTATAAAAATCATAACAACATATCAAAAGCGTATGATTACTACACAAAACATATTATATACCGCGACAGTGTTATTAACAGCAGCATCGCTACCAATATTGCCGATCTTGAAAAAAAATACCAGACTGAAAAAAAAGATAACGAAATATCACGGTTAAATACAACTCAGCGTATTAAAGAACTGCAGATTGAAAAACAAAACGCCTTGCTGGCGGGCAATATGCTGGAAGCAGAAAAAAAACAAAACGAAATAGCCCTGCTGTCAAAAACACAGGAACTGCAGGAGCTTGAAATTGCCAGGCAGGATGAAGAACTTGAGAAACAAAAACTGCTGGCAAAAAACAATCAGCAGCAATTACAACTGGCCGAAAAAGAAAAACTGTTGCAGCAACGGCAGATTAAAAATTCTGAAATTGTACGTAACCTGATACTCGCTGCTGCAGGTTTACTTTTGCTGCTGGGCTATTTTTTATTCAACCGGTATCAGTTAAAAAGAAAAATTGAGGAGCAGGAAGCCTTACTTGTTGTTAGAAACAATATTGCAAAAGACCTTCACGACGAAATTGGATCAACACTTACCAGTATTAAAATATTATCGGAGGTATCAGAGAAAAATGTACATAAGGACCAAGCAAAGGCATCTGCCTTTTTGCAAAAAATAACCGAGCAGTCAACAGCAGCACAGCAAGGCATCAGCGATATTGTGTGGGCCCTGAAGCCCGAAAATGACAAGCTGGAAAATATGGTGATACGCATGAGGGAATACATAGCACAAACACTTGAATCTAAAAACATACAAACCCGTATCAATATTGATGAAAAGCTTTTGGCAAACACATTAGACACCGGACAACGGCGTGATTTTTTTCTAATTTTTAAAGAAGCCGTAAATAACATAGCCAAGTATGCCGGCGCATCTGTAGTGCAGGTTAATCTCGAAAAAAAGAATACTGATTTACTGATGCAGATAAACGATAATGGTAAAGGTTTTGATACTAATAAACAAACATCATCAAGCGGTTTAAAAAACATGAAATCGAGAGCAGAGGCATTGCATGGCATATTGCAGATTGCCTCTGCAGCAGAAAAAGGAACAACCGTTACCCTGATTATACCTGCTACATAATTATGTAGCCAACAAAATATTTTTTCGGCATATTTTTACCTTATGGCAATAAAAATTTTGATCTACGATGATAATGAAGCGCTGAGGTTAAGCCTGGAAGCTTTGATAGCTGATGATGCTGAATTGGAATTACTGGCCTTAATGCCCAACGCCGAAACTGTTGAAACAGATATTGCCGAAATGAAACCTGATGTGGTGCTGATGGATATTGACATGCCGGTAGTTAATGGTGTGGAAGCGGTAAGAAAAATCAGGTTAACGAATGAACAGTTGCCGGTAATAATGCTTACTGTTTTTGATGACAATGATAATATTTTCAACGCCATTTGCGCTGGCGCTTCCGGCTATATTTTAAAACGATATGCCACTGAAGAAATTCCGGCAGCCATACGCATGGTACTGGCTGGTGGTGCTCCCATGACATGCTCTGTTG
>JBATAS010000442.1:0-4806 GCA_049661965.1 Ferruginibacter sp.
ACTTAGAATACAATTCCACGATCAGTTGCTCCTTGATATTCTCAGGAACGCTTTCACGCTCAGGATAAGTAATAAAAGTACCTTTCGATTCAGCTTCGTTCCACTCTAACCAGTTAAACTTGGCATTCTTGCCACGTAAATTACCGGTGATATTAGTGTTAGCAGCAGTTTTATTTTTCAAGCCAATTACATCACCTGCTTTACAACTGAATGAAGGAATATTGACAATCTCTCCATTTACAGTAATATGCTTGTGTGATACTAACTGACGTGCAGACTGACGGCTTGGTGCAATACCTAAGCGGAAGACGGTATTATCCAAACGGGCTTCTAATAACTTAATCAGGTTTTCACCGGTTACACCTTTACGGCGGGCGGCTTCGTCAAATGTTTTACGGAATTGCTTCTCAAGCAAACCATACGTGTACTTTGCTTTTTGCTTTTCTCTTAATTGCAAAGCGTATTCACCTAAAGTTTTACGCTTGCGGTTAGCACCATGCATACCCGGAGGGTTGCTGTTCTTGGTTAACCATTTTCCATTACCTGTAATGGGCTCTCCAAAGATTCTGGAGATTTTTGTTTTGGGGCCTGTGTACCTTGCCATAATTATAGTGTTGGTCTTTTAGTGTCGGTGCATCATTATAAAGACCTTTTAAAATGAATAATACACCCAGTTATAAAAATAGTTGCCAACCGCAGATTGCAATTGCCAACTTGTGTTTAGACTCTTCTTTTCTTTGGAGGACGGCAACCATTATGAGGCAAAGGCGTAACGTCTTTGATCATATTGATCTCGATACCGTTTTGAGATAAGGAACGGATAGCACCTTCACGGCCGCTTCCTGGTCCTTTTACAAATACATCAACTCTTTTCAAACCTGCATCCAAAGCTATTTTAGCTGCGTCAGCTGCGGCCATCTGGGCTGCATACGGTGTGTTCTTTTTAGAACCCCTGAAACCCATTTTACCTGCACTGCTCCAGCTGATAACCTGGCCCTGCTTATTGGTTAAACTGATAATGATGTTGTTGAAACTTGCAGTAATGTGTGCATCTCCGTAGCTGTCAACTTTTACTACTCTTTTTTTAGCGGCTGCTTTTGCGCCTTGTGCTTTTGCCATAATTAATTCTAGATAGGTAATCTTTTAAAAAAATGTATCCCGATTTTTCATCGGGACTGATCCAACCCTCCTGCCGACTCCTTAGCGATCTGGTATTGTCTCAAATAATTGAAGTCTTATAATTGGCACATTTGCTTATTTGCAAATCTGCATATTATTACTTGGTTACTTTCTTCTTACCCGCAACTGTCTTACGCTTACCTTTCTTGGTACGGCTGTTGGTACGTGTACGTTGACCACGTAATGGTAAACCTTTACGATGACGTAAACCACGATAACAGGCGATATCAAGCAAACGCTTAATGTTCATCTGCGTTTCACTGCGTAAAGCACCTTCGGTTTTAAACTCGTTATTGATTACGTTACGGATGGCGGTTTGCTCATCGTCGTTCCACTCATTAACTTTTTTGCTGTGGTCAATTCCAGCCTTGGTTAAAATGTACTGGGCAGTTGAACGGCCAATTCCGTAAATGTAAGTAAGGCCAACTTCGCCTCTTTTGTTTTTTGGTAAATCTATACCGGCAATACGAGCCATATTATTCTTTAATTTTTAATATTTAAACTCTAAATTCTAAAAGGGGCAAATTTTTGTGGCTACAGTTTAGGATTTAGTTTTTATGATTTACAATTTAAAACTACCCTTGCTTTTGCTTAAAGCGTGGATTCTTTTTGTTAATTACATACAGCCTGCCTTTTCTTCTCACAATCTTGCAATCCACGCTGCGTTTCTTAATTGAAGCTCTAACCTTCATCGTTGTTGATTTTATTATTAATTAATTCTTGTTCTTATTTATATCTGAAAATGATTCTTCCCCTGGTTAAGTCATACGGACTCATTTCAACACCTACTTTATCACCGGGTAAAATACGTATATAATGCATTCTCATTTTTCCCGAAATAGTGGCTAAAATCTCATGATCGTTTTCCAATTTAACCTTAAACATAGCATTGCTCAACGCTTCAATAATAACTCCATCCTGTTTAATAAGTGCCTGTTTAGCCATAATTTTTGGAGCGCAAAGATAGGAGGAATAATTTAAATAACAGCAAAAAACAGTTCTAATTACCAACAATTATCCGGTTTTTCCACAAAAAAAACCGGATATTCAGTTTTTTTGCTATTTCAAAGGCAATATTTTGCCTGAAACTAAAAAATACCCTGCTAAATATTAAAAAACAGGTTTCAACATTTCTGCGTAAGAAACAACGATTTACAAAAACGGCCTCCAGATAAACTGGAGGCCGGCTGGTTTTAAAGTTTGTAATATTTTTAATCGAATTTTTCGTCGTTAAGATGCACTTTGGTCATTTCGTAATAATGATTCTGCAACTGATGTACATTAATTGGTTGCAATACCTGGCGGTGCTCATCCCGGTACCAAACTTCAAATTTAGAAAAACTGTCTTTTGCCGGCAACATCATCCTGAAAGCGCCTTTCATATATTTAACTGTACCATCTCCGTTCTCCTCCTTTTGAAACTTCAGTTTCATCAATTGCTCATCATCCAATGGTATTGGACTTAGCTGCTCCGTTTCGTACCAGAAATCCTGGGCACCGGTATTTACGCAAACCTGCTTTTCATTACCATTTAAATCGGTTACTTCTCCCTGTTTCTTATCCCCATCATTATCGGCTATTAAATAGTCTCCTACTTTAATTTCATGAAACTGTATCATAGTTTTTGTTTTAAGTAAAAGCAATATAATATTTTTTGGCTAAGAGAACAAAAGAGAAAAGGAAAAAAGGAGCAAAAGAGAAAAAAGCTCAAATACCTTCTATACCCTTTTCTCTTTTGTTCTCTTAGCCCGTGTTTTCTTACTCCGCCCAACTCATAACATAACCCTCATTTTCAATTTCCAGGGCTTGTTCCGTTAACTGTAATGGCCTGAAAGTATCAACCATTACGGCCAGCTCGCCGGTTTCCTTTAAGCCTATACTTTTTTCCACGGCTCCGGGTTGCGGCCCATGAGGAATACCTGCTGGATGCAAGGTGAGCATACCACGGGTTACATGCTTACGACTCATAAACTCGCCATCTACATAATATAACAATTCATCACTGTCAATATTGCTATGGTTATAAGGTGCAGGAATGGCATTAGGATGGTAATCGTATAAACGGGGTACAAATGAACATACCACAAAAGCATTGGTTTCAAAAGTCTGGTGTACCGGAGGCGGCTGATGCACACGGCCTGTTATAGGTTCAAAATCATGAATAGAAAAAATATAAGGATAACAACAGCCATCCCAGCCAATCACGTCAAAAGGATGCGTTCCATAATGCAAACCATAAAGAACGCCTTTCTTTTTAGTCTTAATCAGGAAATCTCCTTTTTTATCAATTGTTTTCAGATTCTGAGGTTTACGTACATCTCTTTCACAAAATGGTGCATGTTCCATAAGCTGCCCATAGTGACTCATATAACGCTTAGGGAACCTCAGCGGCGTAAACGACTCTACAATAAACAATCGGTTTTTTTCGTCGTTGAATTCGATTTGGTATATGGTACCCCTGGGTAAAATAATATAGTCTCCGTAACTGAATGGTAATTCACCATATTGGGTTTTAACTTTCCCACTTCCCTCGTGTACAAAAATCATCTCATCCCCATCAGCATTTTTATAAAAGTAATCTTTCATACTTTGTTTTGGCGAAGCCAGAACTATATGGCAGTCATTATTGACTAATATGGCTTTCCGACTTTGCAGGTAATCTTCCTCAGGCTTTATTTTAAAGCCTTCGAAGCTGCGGTGCTTAAGCATTTTCTCTTCGGCTATTTTAGGCGATACATCAACCGGCTCATCCGTTTTGGTAATCATTGTAGGTGGATAACAATGATAAAGCAATGAGTAATCATCTGAAAAACCTTCGGTAGAAAAAAGCTGTTCTGAGTACAATGTACCATCAGGTTTGCGAAACTGTGTGTGCCGTTTGTGAGGGATGGTGCCTAAAGTATAATAGTGTGACATGATATTCAAGAATTAAAAATGAAAAATATTCGGAAACAAAATCATTTTTCACAGACACAGAGTGCCAGCGAAGCAAGCAGAAAATAATATTTCCAGTTACGCTTGTCAATATAATATGTGAAGTTGCGGTGAAATGGCATTCGTTAAACTTGTTGCAGTAAATTTACAGCTTATAATTTTAAAAACCGTGACGAGAATAGGATTAATATCTGATACACATCATTACCTGGATGAAAACATTTTTGAGCATTTTAAAGACTGTGATGAGGTTTGGCACGTGGGTGACTTTGGTGATGGAATCGTTGAAAGATTAAAATCGTTTAAACCGTTGAAGGGTGTATATGGAAATATTGATGATAAGGCTATCCGTTCCGAATTTCCAGAGCAACTGATTTTCATGTGCGAAGATGTAAAAGTGATGATGCGGCACATTGGTGGCTATCCGCCCAAATACAATCCTGAAACGAAAAAAGAAATACTCATGCATAAACCACAGCTTTTCATCAGCGGCCATTCGCATATTTTAAAGATCATGTACGATGATAAACTGAACTGCCTGCACATGAACCCCGGTGCAGCTGGTAAACAGGGCTGGCATAAAATAAGAACCATCATCAGGTTTGTGATTGACGGAAAAGAAATGAAAGATGCGGAGGTTATTGAACTGGGGGTCAGATAACGTAACCTTGTTTTCGCAATACTACCCAACCG
>JBATAS010000443.1:0-1619 GCA_049661965.1 Ferruginibacter sp.
CATATAGTTGCCGGGTAGCAACTCAGCTATACCTTTTTCATCAATAACAATTTCCAGTAAATCAATATAAACATCAACCATATCAGCATAATCTCTGGTAAAAGCACTGCTGGATAAATAGGTTTTCAAAAAAGAATAATAATAGTGAGCCATGGCTTCGGTATTAATACTCATGGATAAGTAACCGATATTACCGGGGTTTACAAATTTTACAAGATCTGTACTTTGTTTATTGTTCATTACAGCCAGTGCCAGTTTGTCCATTTTAGGATCGGATGAAAATGTTTTTTGCTCCATCCGCAATTTGTCTTTGTCAAAATATATATTAACAGATGATTGAAAACCGTTCATTGGCTGGGTTATGTTCTTTGTCACACTACCCATTATGCCATAATAACCACGGTTAAAATAATTCATATACTGGTTTAAAACCGATTCAGCATTAAGCCACACACTTATATGAGCGGCGGGGTCTATAATTTTTTTATAGCCTTGCTCATTTTCAAGTGACTTGATATTTGCCGAAAAACTGTTGCTGATAATTTTTTCAGCAGCAACCTGCTGTTGTTTTTTAGCAATCATATCCTGTTGCTGTTCCCATAAATCCCATTTATAATTTTCAATACTGTCACGTATGCGCCTTTCTTCTTCTTCACGTTCTTCTATCAGCATATCTTCTTCTGTAATTTCTGTAGAGTCAGGTACTTCAGTTATAATATCTGTAATAGCTACTGCAGAATCTACAGCCACTGAATAGGTAGTATCATTATAAGTGTACTGCTCATAGTAACTTCTTCTGTTTTGGTATTCGGCGTTTACGAGTACAGCCATATTCTTATTCCAGCCAATCCAGGATGTGTTAGTTACCGATATTATATTATACCCGTCTTTTTGTATAATGGCAGATGCATTGCTGTAATTGGCTTTCACCAGTTTTAAAAACTGTGCTTCATTTTTTATACTGAGTATAGAAACAAAGTTTATACAGGTATCTTCCATGGATACATATTGATACATGTCCTGTTCAAAATTGATTCCGGTGTTTTGTAACGAAGAGCGTTTATCAAGATGAAGCGTTTTAAAAAAATCTTCCTTAATGAAACTGTAGCTGTCTATTTTTTTTATGGGTACGTTTTTAGTAAAATTTTCGCCTGAATATTTAACAGCAAAAGCTGCGTTGGCCGGCACCAGTTTAAGGTTGTTTTGTGCCAGGCTTGTTGTACAGGTGATACAACAAAGGGTAAAAGCTGCAATAATTGTTTTCATGAGTGTTAGTTGGTTAAGGTTATTTTATTTTCAATAGATTTTTTTTCAGTTGCAATATCCAGTGCATTCAGTTTAAGCATGGTTGCCTTTTTACTGGGGGCAATTTTTGTTTCTTTATTGGATACCGCAGTTACCGATGCTTCAAATTTAAAGATGGCTGTATAATTAGCTGTAGCAAATATCTCTTTATCGGCATTGCTCAGCTTTTTATATTCATTTTTAAAAGAGAAAAGATTCAGCCTGTTGAACGACCTGCTGCCGGGGGTATAAGTATAAATTTTTTCGGGTGGCGCTGTTTTACTTTTTTCACTGGTATATACATTTTTTACAACATTATTTAACTGGTTAACCTG
>JBATAS010000444.1:0-1567 GCA_049661965.1 Ferruginibacter sp.
ATTAGCGCCTTTTCCACTTAAAAAAACATGGTTGCTGTGCAGCATCACTTCGGTTGCCAGTTCAATCGGGTTGCGTACATTTCTGATACCGGCAACAGAACCTGCTGACAGATCCTTACCATCCATAATGGCGGCGTCCATTTCCTGCAAACCTTTTTTTGTAAATACAGAACCCCGGCCAGCATTGAACAACAGGTTATCTTCCAGCACAACAATTGATGCTTTTACTGCATTAACTGCAGAGCCGCCTTCTTCAAGCACTGCATAACCTGCGGCCAGCGCTTCATCAAGCCCTTTAATATATGCCTCTTCCAGTTCGGCTGTCATGTCTTGTTTTAAAATGGTACCGGCTCCGCCGTGAATAGCTAATGAAAATTGACTCATACGTGTTAGTGGGTATTTATTATTGCTCAAAAATATCTAATTTCCCTGCATAAACCTGACAGAATTTTCGAATGAAACTAAGAAAGCTCTCCATAAGTGATTATTTTCTAATCCTAGCAAACCTGATCCCTGTTTACGGGGTATGGTTTGAAGGCTGGAATGCCGCACAGGTATTTTTAGTGTATTGCCTGGAAACGGTGATCATCGGTTTATTTAATGTAATAAAAATGGCTTGCGTTACCCTGTTTGTAAAACCCAAAGATGTGTGGTCGACCAATGGAGGTATTACCATGGTTGGCGGCTTGTTCTTTATTGTGTTCTTTGTATTTCACTATGGTTTTTTTGTGTTTATACAAACACAGATATTTTTTGGTGTAAGCGGATTTATAAAAAGCAAATCCTTTTTAAGTTCTTATAGTGAGATACCTGCTGTTTTGGGAGATGAGGGGCAACTGTTATTGCTGATCTTTATCACGTATTATACCCTGCACACTTTGTACAATTTCTTTTTATCCGGAGAGTATAAAACAATCTCCATGGGAAAATTGATGTTTCAACCTTATGGCAGGATATTCGTTCAGCAGTTTGTGGTAATTGTGGGAAGCATGTTCCTGGCTATGGGTTTTACTGATATTTTTATCCTGGTGCTGGTGATCGTAAAAATAGGATTTGAGCTATTTATTAATTTTGATGGTTTTATTGATAAAGAAGAAGCTGAATCAAAAAAGAAAATAGCCGAAGCTCAGTTAAAAGATCAGCTTAAAAGCTGATTACACTCATCCAGTAATTTATTTTTATCAATTGCCACGGTACCCACTTCTTCACAAACCAATCCCCCGGCTATATTGGCAATTTCTGCCATCAGCTTTGCATCTTTAGTTGCAGCATAAACCAGTGAAGCAATGGCTATCACGGTATCTCCTGCCCCGCTCACATCGGCAATGCTGCGGATATGAGTTGGGATGACGGCTGCATCATTTTCATGCTGGTAAAAAATTCCTTTTTCTGATAAGGTGATCAGTGAAATATGATGTTCAAGTTTATCCTGTAACAAAAGGTGCATATCCTTAAGTACGCTGATGTTTATTTCGTCACGGATAATATTCAGTCCGTCTTTTACTTCCTTTAGATTGGGTTTAAAAATATCAACCCCTTCATAATTAAAGAAATTTTTTCGCTTGGG
>JBATAS010000445.1:0-3481 GCA_049661965.1 Ferruginibacter sp.
GAAGCAGGGAAGAGGAAATATTGTTAAGCGTGTGATTGATAAGATGAAAGAATGGATCGTTGCTGTTAAGCTCGAAAGAAATTTTACCAAAGAAGAGATTATAGCACTTTACCTCAACAGGGCTCCCTGGGGTAATTTGTTCGGCATACGTAATGCATCACGTACTTTTTTTCAAAAAGAACCTAAAGATTTAAAAATTGAGGAAGCTGCGGTTTTGGTCGGAATGCTGAAAGGCTGGATTTATAACCCGATAGGATTTCCAAAAGCATCTGTAGACAGGAGAAATACAGTAATCAACCAGATGGTGGTATGTCATCAGCATTTTTTAACCGAAGCAGAGGCTACGGTATTAAAAGCAAAGCCATTGGTAACCAATTACAAAAAGATTGATGATGATATTGGTATTGCCCCTTATTTCCGTTCAGTACTGGCAAGTCAGTTAAGAGAATGGTGTAAGACACACGAAAATCCAAAAACAGGCGAACCATATAACCTGTACAGAGATGGCTTGAAAATTTATACAACCATCAACAGCCGGATGCAGCAATATGCCGAAGAGGCCGTAGTGCAACACATGCCCGTTATCCAGAAAAAACTGGATTGGTACTTAAAAAATCATGGCGCAAATACCTGGAAAGGTCGAGAAAGTACTGTTGAAGCTGCTTTTAAATTTACCGAACGCTGGAAAAGCATGAAGGAAGCTGAGATAAAAGAAGAAGACATAAAAAAGACATTTTACGTTCCTGTAAAAATGAAAGTATTTGCCTGGAATGCAAAACGTGAAAAGGATACGGTAATGACTCCTTTTGATTCCATCAAATATCACAAACAGATATTACAAACCAATTTTTCGGCTATGGATCCCCGTACCGGCGAAGTAAAATGCTGGGTGGGTGGTATAGATTTTAAATGGTTCAAGTTTGATCATGTTACCCAGAAGAGACAGGTAGGTTCCACATTCAAACCCTTTGTTTATACATTGGCCATTGATGAAGCAGGTTACACACCTGAAACAGTAATTCCGGGAGGTTCACTCACATTAGGGGGTAAAACTATTACGGGAGGAGCCGGTACAGTTGCCTATTGCCTTGCTCACTCTAAAAACGTTGCTGCCTGGCGATTGATCGGGCAGATTGGTGTTAAAAGAACCATTGAATTTGCCCAGGCCTGCGGCATAAAAACTAAAATACCGCCTTATTATTCCATTGCACTTGGCAGTGCCGAAATTCCATTACTGGAAATGATACAAGGATATACCATGTTTCCAAACAAGGGTTTAACCACCGAGCCCATTATAATGACAAGGATTGAAGATAAGAGTGGAAATATGCTGGAAGAATTTACATCAACCTCTAAACAGGTAATTGCCGAAGCCGACGCTTACACGATGGCAAAACTAATGCAGGGTGTTATTCAATATGGTACCGCTAAAACTTTAAACAGGTATACAATACCCGTAGAAAAAGCTGGAAAAACCGGTACCACCGATAATAACGCTGATGGCTGGTTTATTGGATATACACCTGAACTGATTGCCGGTACCTGGGTGGGTTGCGATGATCCTTTTATACGGATTTACTCAGGAACAGCCGGTGGTGCTGAAATGTCGGCACCGGGCTGGGGTATTTTTATGAGCAAGGTATATGCTGATAAAAAATTAGGTTATGGTAAAATCACCAAATTTGAAAAACCCATTGAACTATCCAATGACCCTGTTTATGCAGATGTAAATATGGATAAATATTTTATGGAAGGCGATACAACCGCAATAGATGAAGGTAATGGAAGTGCCGATGATTTTTTTAATGCTCCTGTACAGGCACCCGATAAAAAATCGGAAAAAATTGAAATTGAAAGCCAGATACCTAAGGCGGTAATGGATAGCAATAAATCGAAAAAGCCCGATGCAAAAAAAGGAACACCGCCGCTAAAAAATGCCGCTGATGATAAAAATAAAAAAACGGTAAAACCAAAAGGAACTAACGATTACTAAATACATTTTCATCAGGCAGGTTACATAACCTGCCTGATGAAATTATCCTATTCAATAATTTTCTCAACCCGTATCATTTTACCTTCTTCATTAATCCCTTCAAGCACAATCCGCATCTTTTTTGTAAAATCGTTATTATAAAATGTTACGGGAACTTTACGATTGTTTGCATCAGTTAAAATATAAGGAAGCCACAACAATGTTGTACGGGCATCAACCCCACTGGTAGTATTGGTTTTTGAATAATCAGGAGAATAGAATTCCTTTATGGCAGAATACCCCGCAACCTTTACCATATTCAGATCTGTCTCTTTAGGCCGCCGGTCAATCAAATCATCGCCCTTTTTTGTGTATACAGATAATGCCGGATTCATGCTTCCTCCCCCAGGGTCAGGGCCTCTGCCAATAAATCTTGGAATTAATTTAATGTAGGCAATATCTTCCGGTCTAAATCGCTCTAGGTCGCTTGAAGTCATTTCCTGCTCATCTATATACACTAGCACAGGCCGGCCTCCATAATCGAGGCTCCTCCCCCCTGCTATGTTGAAAGTACCAATTATTAACCCCGGCATAACTCCACGCATATAAGTGAAGATGTCCATTTTTGTCCAGGCCTTTTCATCGTGTAATACATCTATTGAAAATGCTGTGGCACCTCCTGCAAATAAACCGCCTGCATATCTTTCATCCAGTTTTACCAATGGATCATTCTGCCAATTACGCCCAGAACCGGTTTTTACAACAACACCCTGCAGTGTTTTTTCTTCGTTGAATGTTTTGAGGCCGTTATTATCGGCATAGTATTTAAACAGTGAAGTATTGCCATTATAACTCGTACCTGCAGTATCGGGCAGTAAAAAAGCTGTATAATTATTTATAACACGGGGTTGTGCATACAAAAGATTTGAATTGCTGAATGTCATTTGCTTATTCAGCAGCTTAGTTTTATTAAATGTAAAATACACTTTAGCCGAATCGTAAAACACCAAACCTCTTTGCTGCAAAAAGCCCGTTTTTTCAGGAACCAGCGAATAAAAACTATTTGTACTGTCTACGGTTTGTACAATCAGGTTAATATGCTCGTTCTTTTCCATTTTATTCATGGCCTCATTGCCTATCTGTCCGTACACGCCCAGATAGGCATCTGCAGGAAATTTAGCTACCGGCATTTTTTGTACCAGCATATCAGCCCAGTTATACCTGCGCCAGCCATTAGTAAGCATTACCAGGTCTAAATTTGCCGGCAATGCCGGATCAGTATTATTGGCAAAATAATAAGCAGGATTATGTATGTAACCTTTTATATCGCCTTTTAACAAAAAGTCAGATACTATGGTATTTTCTGCCGGTTCATTATTCATATCGGCATCAGTAATGCTCAGCGACAGGTTTGCCAGAACAGTATCAGTAATTACAATATCAATTATATTTTTGCCTCTTTTTTGAATACTTGTTTCTTTTACATTTACTGCAGCATCAATACTGTAC
>JBATAS010000446.1:0-9066 GCA_049661965.1 Ferruginibacter sp.
ATTAATTGTTGCATCGGCCGTAACATTAATAGTACCCACAGCTGTTGGTGTTACACAAGGGCCCGTAGTGTTAACCGTGTATGGGAAACTGCCGCTTACTGTTGGAGTGCCTGAAATAGTAATCACACCAGCTGCAAATACACCGGTAACACCTGCTGGCAAACCTGTTACTGAACCGCCGGTTCCACTTCCGCCTACTGCATAAGTAATATTGATTAATGGATTATTAATACAAACTGTTTGATTATTGGTACCGGCTGCCGAAGTTAAGGTTACTGTGGCATCAGGCGTAATATTAACCGTTACCGATTGGCCGGTTATATTTCTGGTACATGCAGCAGCGCCTACATTCCTTACACTTACAAGGTTATAAACAAAAGGACCAGCCACATTTGTTGGAGCCGGAATGCTTACTATCCCTCCCACACTTGCAGGGCTCGTTAATGTTGCTCCACCATTGATATTATAGTTAAAAGTATATTCTGGTGTACCCAATGTTCCGGTAAAAGTTACAAATGGTTGCGGGGCATTTATACAAACCGTTGTATTGCCAGCAATGGTCGCATTGGGCAAGTCGGGAACAACAATGGTAGTTTTTGTAATGGTATCAACCACGCAGCCCGGGGTGGTATAAGCTGCATATTTAACTGTATAGGTGCCCGGCGCCGAAAATAAATGCGTAGGGTTTCGTAAGGTAGATGTATTGGCAGCACCGCTTCCGGGGTCTCCAAAATTCCAATACCAGCGGTAAGTTGGCTTAGGTAACTGGGGGGTGCTTTCTATAAACTGGTATGGCGTGGCCACACAACCGCCCGGTGTCCAGGTAAAATCACCAAATGGCGGATCGGAAACCGTTAAATCAAAATCAATCAGTTGTTCAGAACCACAACCCGAAGAATTCGGTGCATAGGTTGTTATAGTAACCGGGTATACTCCAGCGGTTGAAAATGAAAATAATGACGGTAAAGAATACCAATAGAGGGTAACGCCATTCACAACTGTAGTTGAGTCCGGTCCACCTGCGCCAGGAACACAGGTTGTATATCGAACTGTATCAATTGGCGGCACTGGCGGGCCGGGTAAATTACTCAAATCCCAACGAATTGAATCAGCACAATAAGGCAATGATACTTTAAAACGGAATGGGGAATTTGTACATACCGATGGTGTAGTTTCAATGCCGTATTGGGTAGATACTCCTATCTGCTGATAAAAGTCTATTACATTAGTACCGGCAGAATATGCATAAGTTTCAAAATTTGCATAACCATAAGCAATGGCATTAAAGCCACTGTCAGATTTTAAAGAGTGATATGTTTCTGATACATTATTCAGGTATAAATAAGAATAATTAGGATCCCGGGGATGAGTCACCCAGAAGGATCCAGGAGGTATAGTACCTCCATCAAACCTAAAAGTTGAAATCCCTGTGCCGCCGTTTCTCATTATTACATGAATATAATGCTGTGGCGTAGTAGGAGTATGGTTTAAACGATCCGAACTAATCAATGTAACATCAGATATATTTTGCTCTACCGGATTCAATATGACCATATCCGGATCATAAGGATTTCCATTACCGGCAATACAACCAGCGCTGGTAAAATATTGAGCCACACAAATTGATGTATCTGCTTCTATTAAATTAGGTATAGTATTATTAAATTCATAAAAATTATTGATAAAAGATGTAGAGGGAATCACAGCTCCGTTAAGACTAACTGTAGCAGAAGTAGCACCCGCCGGCCTGATAATCCTGTAGTAATTAGTAAGCCGACCAGAACTTGGAACAGTTAAATATTTTCTCCCCCAGGTTGTAGCCGGGTAAAGCTGTTGATACAGATTATCAGCCCCATTGTTACAACCTGCTCCTAACCAAAGTCTGCCACTACCAGAAAAAACTGCAATTTTTTTACAACCACCCGATCCTGAAGCTATTGACCGTATGGATGTACCTGTAAGATCTGACCCAATATTGCCAGTCATGGCTCCTAAGACCTGGTATATTTCACCCTTATTTAAATTGACAATATTAACTGAATTAGGAGTCCATCCACCCGCAGTTGATTGGGTCGGTATTATTTCTACAGATGTATTGTCTTCAACTGCTATGATCGTGATGAAATTATTCCCGGTAGAATTTGCTGAACGCTGGGTATAGCTGGCTGCATAATATTGCTTGCCTAACACATTGGTAGGTAAACATAAAGTGGCTGCGCTGGAAAGAGATTGTGTAGTAAATGAATAAATAACTATCGGTTTCACTGCGGTTACATGTATAGCTTTACCAATAAATAAACCGTCACCTGTACCTGCACCAGGAACGTAAGTAAAATAGATGCTGGGAATGTTTACAATCGTAACCAGGTTGGCGGTTATGTTACCAGATGCAATAACCCCTACACCGTATGCTTCAATGGAATAGGTTGTATTTACGTCAGATGTTAAAGATAACGTCATCACTGGGGGGTTACCTGTTCCCATTCCATAATGCCAACCTGAGGTTATCCAAAAATCTTTTCCTTTATTACTAAAGTCCTGTGCGGCAGCTGTAATTACTGAAATAACAGTAAACGAAAGAAGTAAAAATTTTCTCATGTTGCTTTGGTATAAAATTGCCTTTTATTAATAGTGTTTAACCCGGTAACCGGATGCTGTTGTTGGGGGGAACGTTGCTTACCAGGATAATTAGATATTCACAGGTTTTGCAGAGGTATTGGAGGAATCAAATATAGTGAGAAAAAACAAAAAAGCCGCATAGAAATGCAGCTTTTGTTAAGAATCTTTCGATTCTGTAACCCCCAAAGAAAACATCGTAAACCAAGCACTTACGCTTTATTCCCGGGGTTTGGGTATAAACGTGGTTTAGGTAATATTATTTTGCCGGTTAATTATTCATTTAATATTAAAGAACTGCTGTAAGGCAGCAGGTTATTTACTGCTTTACTGTTGTTTTACTATATTCTGTTATTCAGGTTCTTTTCAATTTTTGCCGGAACCAATACCCAGGTTGCAGGCAAAGGTTGTACAGCACTGTTTTTTGTATTTAAAAGGAAACCTGCAATCAGCTGTTCACCTTTGTTTGCTGCAGCGTTTAAAATTTTAAAAAGTTGTATCATGTTTTGTTTTTTAACGTTGTTAAAATGGAACCGGTAATAAATACTTACGGCCGGTTCCGGCAGTTACCATGTGTACCTTAATTAATTTTTAATTATTTTCTGGTTATCAATTACGGTACCGTTAATAACTAACTGGGCAATATACATCCCCTGCGGAAGCCGGGTAAGGCCATCCACCTGTATATTATTGTAGCCCTTACTTATTGCTGATTGTTTGGAAAACAAGGTTTGACCATTTGTATTTAGTATGCGTATCTGTGCAATGCCGTCTTCAGTTGCCGTAAACCGCATACTTACATTTTCGGTAAACGGGTTTGGAGAAACCTGCATTTTTACATCACCGGAAGCCTGCAACCTTACCACTAAAACCTTGCTGTAGCTTAGCTTTCCGTCAATATCAACCTGCTTCAGGCGGTAATAAACCACTGATCTGTCCTTTAGTTCCTGCGAATTATCCTTAAACTGGTAGCTTTTTCCTGTACCGTTTGCAGTAAAACCATCTAACACTAAACCAATACTCTTAAAACCTTCATTATCAAAAGACCGTTCTACTTCAAAATGGTGGTTATTAATTTCCTGTGCTGTTATCCACTTTAATGTTACCGCATTATTATTGGCTACTGCATCAAAAGATAAATAGTAAACCGGTAAAGGTCCTCCCTGGGGATATTGAAAATCCCTGAAGTACATGCTTTTTTGTCTGTCTTCATCTGAACTTGATGTATTAATTGCACCGCATCTGTATATAAAACTACTTACATTACTATGCCTTACAGTAAACATAACCTGCTTTGCAGATGTATCAATACCAGCATATTCATTTCCGGCTACATTGGTTCCGGTAAACATAGTACCGGATTGAACTACTGAGATTTCAGGATTTGAAACCCAATAGCTTGAAACACCTCCATGTAAATCAATAGCATCCAGTTCATGAAGGTTACCATTGCCATCAATATCAATAGCTGTTGCATATAAGCTGTCTTGTGATAATGGTATTAAAGTACCGGCAAGAACATAATCAATCTTAAACTCAACATATCCCGTTGAATTCTTTTTAATTCTGATGTTTGGTGAAAATGCTTCGGGCCTGGCAGTTGCGTTATCGTCTAATATTCTTACAGTAGCTCCGCCTGTGGCAGATACTATAGTAACTATCGCATCCGTACCCAATTTAACAGATGAAAACCTGTATTTAGAATTAACAGCATTGTTAGTACCAGAGATTCGTACGGGACTAGATAAAAAACTAAAAAGCCAAGGAAGAATTTGAGCCTGTGTAGTATATGTACCTGCAAGGCATGCACATATTAATAATACCTTTAGTGTAAATTTCTTGTTCATTTCTTTGTGGTTTGAGGTTTCAAAACGGCTCTTAACAGGAACTTTGACGTAGGGCACTTGCCCGGACCAAAATTGGATGGTTTTAGAGAGGAGGCTGGAGTTTAGGTTTGAAAAAAAGAATAACCGAGGTAATCGTCATTCATAATTTCATCACAAACATAATACAGTTTTCGGAAAACGCAAATTTTTTCAACCGTAATTTTACGGTTATTATGGTAAAAACGCCCAAAACGATACATTTGTTAAATATTGTTAACTAGATTGGGGTTAATCATTTAACCAATTTCTAAGTATTTAGCATAAAATTTAGAAATATTTTTTATTCCCCCCAAATACTTGTACAAACGGTAATGATTTCAGCATTTATTTAAACGTGTATAAGTAGTAAAGACCAGCGTTCTCTACAGCAGGAAAAGATTTACCAGAAGCCAGTAACAGCAGCCCATAGCTTCACGGCCTTTATTCAATATCTCCGTTAACAACTCTACTTCTTAATTAATTTATATATGCCGTTTAGGCAGTTATTAAAGTAGCTATTTTTAAAATAAATACTTTACCAGATAGCCAGGGCCTACTCAGTAACTTTAGTTTTTATGTGCGGATACAAATAGCGGGTCAATATTTTTTTAGGCCTTTTAAAATAATTATAATAAATCTGGAATATCATAAAATATACAATATTTAATATTACTAAATACAATTATTACTATATTTATCAACGCTTTATATAATTTTAGGTATATGTAATTATATATTTTACTTATGCTGATTAAAATTGAGGTATATCATTAAAAATATACGATTTAGTTAACTTTTTTATAATTATAAATACTTATAAACAATTAATAATCAATTAAAAGATTATATTTTATAAAGCCCTTAGATTTAGTAAGTAATTAAACCATCTTTTACACATTTTGTCAGTATCGTTTCTAATTAATTTAGCCAAAGTTTAGTTACCAATTTTGGCTGTCTATTGCAAATTGAATTTCTTAATCTAAATTAGAGGCCTAATAAAACCAGTATGCACAAGAAGCTTCTCCTCTACCCTTTCAGCTTTTTTTTGATCGTCTTTATAGCGTCATCATGTCAGGCTCCTAAGGAACTTGTGTACCGAGATTTTAAAAATATAAGTGTAGATAAAATCGGGTTTTCTTCAACCATCTTGAAAATTGATTTGATTTACTATAACCCCAATAATTTTGGTTTGCAATTGAAATACACTGATCTGGATATTTTTGTAGATAATAATTATTTAGGGCATAGTGCTCAGGATTACCAGATAACCATACCCCGGCTTGAAGAGTTTACGCTGCCACTTCAAATTCAGCTCGATATGAAAAACCTGATGAAAAATGCTATCCCAACACTTTTACTTGGCAAAGAAGTAACTGTAAAAATCACCGGTACGGTTAAGCTTGGTAAGGCTAACGTGTATAAAACCTTCCCGGTAAATTATGAAGGTGTACAACGATTCTCTGCTTTTTAGTTTGTTTCCGTAACTTATATACACTAAAAAAGCCCCTATACCGGGGCTAAATGCTGTTAAAAAGTAAATATAATCAATTATCGGCTTCTACTACCGGTGGTTTGACAGGTTTTGGGTGAAGTTTACACTCTTTAGGCAGCCTTTTATAGGCACTTTCCTCAGCTTCAATATCATCAGCATCAAAACCAAGATTGGCTATGGCCACTTTAATATTTTCTAATGTAGTTCTATCGTTAAGCCAGGTAACAGTTGTAGTTTTCTGCCTGGTATTTACCCTCACTGAGCTTAAGCCATATTCCCTGGCTAAAAAGAACTCAACCCTATCCTTACATTTTTCACATTGTACTGTTGGGGTTTTAATTACTGCCTTACCAGATGCTTTCTGTTGTTGAGCCATTCCAACTGTTGAAAAACAAAAAACAGCAATTATACTAAGTGAAATTGATCTCATAACTGTGGGATTTGACTAAAGTTATTAATTCCCCGTCCAATTTGCCGGATCTTCCCGCCAATTTAACAAGGTATTTTGTTCTGTTTCAGCAATTATACCTTTTTCAAGTGCTAAACTTATCAATGTTTGGTAATTAGTAAGCGATTGGTAGGGAATTCCAGCTTTTTCAAAGGCAAGCTGGGCTACCTCAAAACCATAGGTAAAGATTGAAACCATACCAATTACATCTGCACCGGCAGCCTTTAACACTTCGCAGACCTGCAAACTGCTTTTTCCGGTTGATATCAAGTCTTCAATAACTAAAACTTTTTGCCCTTTTTCAAGTGATCCTTCAACCTGGTTGCCCAGGCCATGTTCTTTAGGTTTAGGCCGCACATAGATATAAGGATATTTCAACTGATCGGCGGCCATAGCCCCCCAGGCAATACCTGCAGTAGCCACTCCTGCTAAAACATCGGCATCGGGGAATTTCTCAAAAATAACACTGCACATTTCACTTTTAATAAAGTCCCTGATATATGGAAAGGACAATACCTTGCGGTTGTCGCAGTAGATCGGGCTTTTCCAACCGCTGGCCCAGGTAAACGGGGTTTGCGGGCTTAACTTAATTGCATTAATTTGTAAAAGCTTTTCAGCTACGGCTTTTTCATTTGTCATGCTGCAAATTTGACCAAAGCAAACTGAATACTAAAATTTATTTATGTACATCAAGATATATTTTGGCGATAAGCCGGTAATTCTTTGTGATGAGATTGATAAGGATATTAATGAAATACTGCATCATCCTGATGCGGTATTTGTAGATGAGATATCGCCCAGGGCTATAAAATCTATGTTGCATGAGATAAAAAAAGAAGAATTTCATGCCGGTGTAATATGGCACAGCGACTTTAATGAATTAAAAGAAGTTTTTTTTAAAAATTTTAAAGTAATTGAGGCTGCAGGTGGTATTGTACAAAATGATAAGAAGGAAATACTATTCATTAACCGGCTTGGTAAATGGGATTTACCAAAGGGGAAAATTGAAAAGGATGAAAAGCAGGAAGACTGTGCAGTAAGAGAGGTAACAGAAGAAACCGGTGTTAAAGACCTGTTCTTAAAAAAGAAAATTGGAGAAACCTACCATGTGTACGATGAATTTGGCAAGCATTTTTTAAAAATATCGCATTGGTACCATATGACCTGTTCTTCGAAACAGGAACTAGTACCACAGACCGAAGAACATATTACTGAAATAAAATGGGTAAAGACGATTGATATTAAAGACCCGGTTAAGAATACCTATCCTTCAATAAAAAATATATTGAGCATTTTTTTTGATGAGCCGTAAACCGGACAATTGATGACGAACCACTGAACACCTGTATCTCACGACATATAGCTAACTCCTTTTCTTCAAAATAGCTACCGTTAACCTGCTTATGCAAACAAGTTTCTTTTTGTCATCATGAATTTTTATATCCCATACATGAGTTGATGCTCCAATATGCAAAGGCGTGCAGATTGCTGTTACATAGCCATCAGTAGCGCTATGCACATGATTGGCATTGATCTCCAGCCCTACACAAATTGACTTTTCGGGATCCATAACAAAGTGTGAAGCAAGACTACCAACAGTTTCAGCCAAAGCACAGCTGGCTCCACCGTGCAGCAAACCGTAAGGTTGTTTGGTTCTTTCATCAACCGGCATCCGCATCACCAGGTAATCATCGGCCAGTTCCACCCATTCCATACCAAGGAATTGCGCCATGGTTTTTGACCCCAAGGGTGCTAAATCAGTAAGGGTAAGATTCTTATTAAACCAGATAGACATAAAAAAAAATTAAAAGTAAGTACTATTTCTTTTTTGTAATAGAACGCTTAACTGCAGCAGGCAAAAACTGAGAGATATCGCCGCCGTTCTTTAATACATCTCTCACTAACGTAGATGCAACCGAAGTATATTTTGGTAAACAGGTAAGGAAGATGGTTTCAATATCTTTATCAATACTGCGATTCATATCGGCAATGGCTTTTTCATATTCAAAGTCGTTAACGTACCTTATACCACGCAAAATAAATTTTGCTCCAACTTTATTACAGCAGGTTGCCGTAAGTCCATCGTACGCCAATACTTCTACCTTAGGGTTGTTCTTATAAATTTCACGTAACCATTTCAGTCGTTGTCTTTCGCTGAACATAGGTTTTTTGTTACTGTTTCGGCCAATACCAATTACCAGTTTATCAAAGAGCGGCAATGCCCTGTCTATAATATCGGTATGGCCCAATGTCACGGGATCAAAAGTGCCGGGAAATAAACATATACGGTTCATGAAGGATAACTGTTTAATTGTTTAATCAGGTTTCTTACCGGCAAGCAAATATAAAGCCGCCATCCGTACTGCCACACCGTTTTCAACCTGTTGTAAAATAATTGACTGGTTGCTGTCTGCTACATCACTGTCAATCTCCACACCGCGGTTTATAGGCCCCGGATGCATAATTACAATTTCTTTTTTTAATCCGTCGAGTAATTTCCGACTTACTCCATAGGCCAGGTTATATTCCCGTAAAGAAGAAAATAAAACCTGGTTCTGCCTTTCCAGTTGAATGCGTAACACATTGGCTACATCACACCACTCCAGAGCTTTTTTTATATTATACTCAACTTTTACATGCAGTGC
>JBATAS010000447.1:0-2549 GCA_049661965.1 Ferruginibacter sp.
GCAATCCTCAACTTTTATTTGTTACCTTCAACTTTAGTAATTCTGCCGGGCTTTGTGCTGGGCTGGACGTTACCTGCTATGCTATTCGACCGCTTAGCCAGACGTAGAAAACAACAAAAACAATACATTCTAAGCAAATAATCCTAATCACAAAGAAGAAATTAAATTGACACCATAACAATTAGCTCTTTTATAATTCAGTGTTTAACAACCTATCATTAAATAAAGTAATCATGTTTAAAAAAATGAAAAAACTATTTGTTGCTTCACTCATTTTTACAATCTTCATTTTTACTAAAAGTAGTATCGCACAAATTGTACCTGAGGCTAAAAAAAACCAAAATAAACCTAATTCAGTGAACCCCACTAACAAAGAAGCAGAAAGAACTATTAGCAAAAAGTTCACTATCACTGATTCCGTTTTAACACATTGGTTTTACAAATCATTGAATTCTGATGAATACAATTTTAGTGAATATAAAAATGATACTATAGGGAATTTCTATTGTGTGGCAGAACTAAAGAAGGATGTTTCAAAACGTCAATTGCTAAAGTTAAGAAATGGAAGTTTTGGCAGTTGGGAGGTTTTCGAAACAGGGATCGAAGATAAAAAGTACATGTCGCTTGAGCAAGACGGGCAGGGAAATTTGTACGTAAAATCTGATGATGGGCTGTATAAACTGGGAGAAAATAAATGGGAGAAAATTTTTTCTTGGTATAAAGGGGTAGAAAGTTCGATACCTTTTCCAAAATCAGACGGAGGCTTATACGCAAGAATTACCGATTGGAATAGCCCTTTACAAAATACCACTATCGTTAAATATGAAAATGGTACAATAAAACAATTAGGCAAAGATGGAAAGCCTTTATTATTGATGAGCAGCAATGATTGGTTTGTAGTTAGCAGAGATGGTACTATTTATTCTTACGACTCTCATCCGTCACACATTGAATCAAAAACAAAAACTACCAACGTTTATCGTTGGGTCGGTAATAAGTGGGAAATTACCGGGATAATGCCCGAGAAAATTACTTACATAGATTTTGATAACAATAATAATCTGTATGCTGCTGGCTCAAAAGGGAATTCCTGGTTCTTTAAAAAATGGAACGGTACAGAGTGGCTGGATGTTTCATTGCCTGATAGTTTAAACAAGAACATACCTTACCACCCCATTTTTGATGAAAAGAAAAACGTATTTGTGGAAGGCAGAATAGGCATTAACCACCTACTTTACCAACTTGTAGATGGCAAATGGGTGTTACGGGCAAGAGATGGTATGGATATCAACTTTAGGGTCAACGGATTTATTCCTGCCAATGGAAAAGTTTTTGCAGAAGGCCAGCCATACGATTCGAAACAAAACTGGGATTATATATATAGCTATGCCCCACGTTGGGTAGTTTCCAAAAGGGAAGTTGAAAATATTCAAGTAGAAAGTGGGGTTATTCTAACACAAACATATTCAAAAAATTTAAGCCAGTTTTATCTCTATGACGACAATGGCAAAAAGGGAATTCAGAACTTGAAAGGAGCTACAATTGTACGACCCGTCTTTGATAAAATACAGGTGGTGGAAACGCCTATAAACTATCTTGCAATTGAAAGTAATTCAAAAATCCTAAGGTTGTACGACTCAGACTTTGCACTTGAAATGATAATGGGAACAGACAGCATCTATGTGAAAATTCCATATTTTGACAAAAACCCAGACAAACTAAAATGTTTTGTAAAAAGACCTAATCGTACCTGTGGTGCTTGTAAGGGAAGTGGCACAAGTGGCGGCAAGCAAATAACAAAAGAAATTAAAGGAGATTGGGTTGAAGGAGAAGTTAGACAAATTAAAAAGCTTACCATAAACGGGTATATGTTAGAAACAACAAAAATTCCCGGGTATTATAAAGAAAGTAAAACAACAACAGAAATAATTCCGGGGCATACTTGCAGCAACTGTAGGGGTGAAGGTGTAATTTGGGAATTCGATTCGTATTATTACAATACAGGGATAAGAAAATATATGAGAAGCTGGGAACAATACTAATCCCAATTTATTATTGCCATAATTAGGTGTGCCAGAGAAGCACAAGCAGGTAACATAGATGCTTTATGCAAGGCTGGCAGGACATTGTAACATCAGCTAATTGCAAATCCCAGCTTCAGTTCGGGCAGGACAAGCAACTATCAACTTTAGTTCTTAATTTCAACATTATATTTTCAATCAGCAGCGGTTGTGGGCGGACGGAATACTAATTCCCAACCTGCATAAAGCCCCGCTCGTTGGTGGCAATTTTAAAACGACATTTCGTAAACTAAGAAAATTGGACAGTGGACAACAATAAAAAATGGTTTGACTTTATAGAACTTGCAATCACAATAGTTAAGCAAGGACAAAAAATCGACACTTACAAACCATATATTCAAATTGCATTTGAGCCTTCATTTGACAATCACTTTCTTTTGCAGTTGCAATGGGACAAAGACAAATTATTTTGGTATCGCACAACGTGGCATAAATTAGCAGACACACCAAAATTTCACGACCCAATTC
>JBATAS010000448.1:0-2159 GCA_049661965.1 Ferruginibacter sp.
CATCGGCATCAATACCGACTTTTTTCAACCTGCTGGTGTGCCATTATACCTGCGACACAAGCGTGTGCTTTTCGTTGGCCGTATGGTGGAAAAAAAAGGCCCTTTGCTGATGATCCAAGCTTTTTCAAGGGTGTATAGGGAGGTGCCAGAAGCCGAATTGATTATGGTTGGTGACGGACCAATGCGCATGACCGCAGAGCAATTAGCATGTGAGTTGGGAGTGCCGGTAATTTTTACCGGCGCACTGTCGAGTATACAAGTGCTTGAACAACTGCATAAAGTACGAGTGTTCTGCTTGCCGAGCGTTACTGCTGCAAATGGCGATGCCGAAGGGTTTGGAATGGTCATTCTTGAAGCGCAGGCATGTGGAGTACCCGTCGTTTCCTCGGCACGAGGAGGTTCCATCGAGGGTATTGTCGATGGCGTGACCGGATTCCAGTGCAACGAAGGAGATATTATTTGTATTGCTGATCGACTTTTACGATGCCTACTGGACGAAGATTTGGCGAAGCGGATGTCGGAATCAGCTATAAAGTTTGTCCACGAAAATTTTAACCTGATTGAGCAAACAAAGAAAATAGAAAAAATATATGAACAATTTGTAACTTCATGCAACAGAACATATGCCAATGAGGTAAGAGATGAAATTTAAACAAATACACTCCATTGTTGGTGGTGTTCCATTTATTACAGAGCCGAATGCGCGATTTATTTATAACCTAATTGTCAAAGAAAAACTTACAAATATTCTCGAATTGGGGATAGCTCACGGCACAGCTACTTGCTATATGGCTGCGGCCCTACAGAATTTAGGCAAAGGTTTAATAACTGCCGTCGATCTTATTGAGGCCAAAAACGCTTATAATCCATCTATTGAAGTGCAGTTAGCGCGAACAGGTCTTTCTACATTTGTTGAAATATTACGAATGAAATCTGGTTATACATGGTTTTTGCATGATGAAATTGTAAGAAATAGTCAGGATGGTCGATGCAAAGAAATCTACGATTTATGTATTGTTGATGGCCCAAAGAACTGGACTATTGATGGAGCAGCTTTCTTTTTAGTGGATAAACTGCTCAAGCCAAATGGCTGGATCATATTTGATGATTATCTTTGGACCTACGCCGCTGCAAACTATCGACGTGATGCAACCGATGGTATTACTCATCGATCTTTATCTAAAGATGAGCAAGAAATTCCACACATCAGAGAGATATTTGAGCTATTAGTTAAGCAACATCCAAATTATGGCAACCTAATATTACTGGAAGGTAACAACTGGGTTCTTGCGCAAAAAAATATGGCGTCAGAAAAAACCTATACGATTATCCATAAAGAAATCACCATAGGAGTTCTCAATAAACTGATTCGCAAGGCTTTTAATTTTGTTAAGCACTCAACACAAACATTAAAGAAATTCAGCCCTCGATAAATAAATGGCTACTCCGCTAATTTCTGTAGTTATCCCCACCGCCAATCGACCGCAATATTTGCCCCGCGCGATCGAGAGCGCCTTGGCAGGTATGACACCTGGCGAAGTGGAAGTCATTGTGGTGCCCAACGGATTGGATGAGTCGTGGCGATCAGTTGCAGAAAACTATCGCCACCACCTATCTGTTATCTGGTTACCAACCCAGATTGCTCATGCAAACGTTGCTCGCAATATCGGTTTAGTTCAGGCGCGTGGAAAATTTATTCGTTTTCTGGACGATGATGATTTTATTTATCCTACCGCTGCTTCCGAACAAATCGATCTTTTGGAAAAGACCGGAGATGAATTATGCTCTGGTCTTGTGATGAACTTGGATGATCATAGTGAACAGCTTGGTACTCTTGGTTTTCCTGATACAAAGGACTTTGTTTGCGCTGCCCTATCGGTCAGTGGTTTCACGCTGCCAGTTGGTAATGTATTTCTTCGAAATACATTAAGAGCAGCCAGGTGGGATGAGTCGGTCAATCGAGCCCAGGACAATGTTTGGATGGTGCAGCTTGCAGCGATAAAAGAGTGGAAATGGGTGCATCTTGAAAAACATGTTGGGGTGTGGTTTCAACACCCCGGCCAGAGAGTGTCGACTGTGTCCACTGCGTCGGATCGGCCCAATAACATTATCGATGCGATAACCGGCTTGCATCGGCGCTTGTCAGAGCAGAGCCGCCT
>JBATAS010000449.1:0-2547 GCA_049661965.1 Ferruginibacter sp.
ACCTTACGGTGGCTCTGGGTGGTTTCCGTACAAAAGCGACTGGTGGCAGCACCTCGCTATATAACTTAGATGTAACAGCCTTAAAACTTGTTGATGGAGGCTTTATAGAAACTATACCAGCTACAACTGGACCAACTCTGGGCATCAGCCTTTCTGTGGCAAGCGGAACACAGCCCAAACTTGAGGGGCTAGGTGATGTAGATATAAGGACATATAATTTCATTGCACAGGGCGGGTATAACGTCACGGGTCAAATTATACTCACGGAATCTGCATATCTTGAGCTCCCAGATACCGCAACAATTGGAGGATTGAGTATGGTAAAGGGCTCTAGTACTAGAATTATTAACTCTGGTTCTGATAAGACATTAGACTTTCCTGTTACCACAGCAACGTCGGCTGGCTCATATAGTCCAGGATTGACTTTCGAATCAAAATGTACCGAATACGGCACGGGCGACCAGCAATACACTTGCATGAAGTATGCGAACGTAACCTATACGCTTTCAGGGGCAATGACTCTAGCTGTGCCTCTCGAAGTCTACGTTCCCGAAAATGTTACTGTCCAATTTACTGGCACAATAGATACACCCTCTAACATTGTGTTTAGTATTGGCTCAAATGGTGTTCTTAAGGTGGGCTCCACCGAAATTACATTCCCTGTTAAAAGCACAGAGATAACTGGTGATAAGGGCACAGAATATGTTCAGGTTGCAAAGAATGAAACGGTCACAATGGCGGAAGGAAGCAAAAGATCAAGCGTAACGGTGTATAGCGGGGGTATTCTAAAAGGCGTGGGAACAATTGCGAATGGCCTATACGTGGCAAAGGGTGCTGTTGTCGCGCCAGGTATGAGCCCAGGTTGTCTTACGACAGACAGGCTTACCTTAAGTGGGGATTACTCATTCGAACTTGGCGGAACAGACCCGTGTACCGGATACGACCAAATAAAAGTTACGAATACAATACTAACCTATGCCACTACATCTTTTGGAGCAGATGCGACCATCACAACGAGTCGATTCAATGGCTATACCCCGAAACAGGGTCAGACATTTAGCATCATTGAAGTCGCAGGCAGTCAAGCAGTAGACGGTACGTTTAAAGGTCTGCCAGAGGGTGCTACATTCGAACAGAATGGTGTGGTTTTCAAGATTTCATATAAGGGTGGCGACGGTAACGATGTAGTGCTCACAGTGCAAAATCAACCTACTGCGCCGGACACGGGATTTGCGCTACTATCCGCTAACCCGCTTCTTACACTTGGAGCAACAGCAGGCGCTGCGGCAGTATTGGTCGCTATGGCTCGCAAGACTCGACCAGCCCATGCAAGGGTACACGCTCGCCGACGTAAATAAAAACGAAAAGGGATGACAAATGTCGCAAGCGCGCTTGACGCTCGACAATCAGGTTTTTGCAGGGACACTACGGTACAAGCGCCGTAGTGTTTCCTATGTGCCGCGACCAGTGCAGTCGCGGACCATCCAAGACATTGCAACAGTCAGAAGACAGCCTCGACAGCAAAGTACTATTTTGCAAAAGACGGCAAAGGCACCTCCTATCAGGCAGTACATGGACCTCAAACCAAAGCACGTCAGGCATCATGGAGCCCAGCCAGGTGCGACAATCCAGCCTCGAAAAGATGTGTTCGCAACAAAACGCTCGAGAGCTAGGAATCGTAAAATCTTAAAACGGCTATTTCGTAAACAGGTATTGATGTACTGTGCAGCTACTTTAGTATTTGGCCTTGGATTATACGTTAGCCTCGTTGGACTCAGTGCAAATAAGCAGGTTGCTGTCCAGGTAAAGACGCTCCAGAAGAAGGCTGAGGTTCAGGGTGCCACAACCGAGCAAGATAATGGCGCACCATCAGTGGATAAGCCATCCGTTGCAGCACTTCAGAACCACAGCGTATCTCCACTAAATCCTCGCTACATTGATATACCGAAGTTGAATGTCCACAGCAGGGTGTTGCCCATGGATGTAACTCGGAAGAATGAGCTGAAATCGCCTTACAACATTTATGATGCCGGTTGGTACAATGCCTCGTCCCGACCAGGCGAGAACGGCGCAATGCTTGTCGATGGGCATTCCGGTATTGGTAAAACCCACGGTATTTTTCATGACCTGATGCAACTTAGTCCAGGCGATGACATTATTGTCAAGCGGGGCGACGGACAGACATATACATACAAAGTTGTTCGGACAGAAGTATTAGATGTAGACAAGGTAAATATGGGCAAGCTCCTTGTGTCTGAAAATACTGCTAAACCCGGGTTAAATCTGATTACTTGCTCTGGCGACCAGGTTCCTGGGACCTTCACATTGAAACAGCGTGCTGTTGCATATGCGGTTATGCAGTAATTGACGCGACACAATGAACCGGCGTATTATTTAGGAAGGCATCTCAGGGAGTTTTGGGGAGAAGCCACCTATTGTTAATTTTATGTTGAAATTTGGTGGGTTGATACGTCGTAGCTAGAGAAGTGATAGCGATTGCTGCGTGTAAAGCCCGGCCGAACGAAAGGGAGATCATGGATCCAATTA
>JBATAS010000450.1:0-1732 GCA_049661965.1 Ferruginibacter sp.
GTGCATGGCTGCATATTTACGATCGAGCAGGGTATCGCCGGCTTTTTTAAACTGCGGAAACAACTCCATAAAAAGATTCTGGTAATTTAATTTCCAGATACGGGTATTCAGTTTCAGAAATAAATTACTATTGCCCCAATCGCTTAAAAATAAACTGCGGTACCCATTGCCGATGAAATTTTTATCGTAGCCAAACTGAACATCAATCGCATTTGCAGCTCTAACCGTGATATAGCCACGGGCATCAAAATAATCTACCCCGTTTGTTTTGAACGGTTTGTAAAAACCCACGCCCGGCACTGCCCGGTAATTGTTAACCTGTTGTTGAAAAAATACAGGGCCGCGTTCCTGGTTATCGGTGAGGTACGTAGAAAAACCGATCTTTCGGCCAATGGTACCTCTTGCGGTATTTCCTTTGCTGTTTAAATAGATCGATTTTTTGGTTTCGGTTTCAATGCCCTGCACATATTGAAATACGGGATTTACCACCAGGAAAAAATTATTGGTTTTTACTTCCAGAAAATTGGGTTTTGTTTTATAAAAGGTTTTTAAGATCGGCTTCTTACTCTTAAATGCGTCGGTAGGCCCGGTAACCCACTCGCTGTTATTCATTAAAAAGCTGTTCAGGTTATATTCGTCGATATCGGTAAGTGCCTGGCTGTTCCAGTCCACATATTTATCACGACCGGTTAACAAATCGGTATAACCCAGGCGGGCGCTGTCGATAAACTCGGTTTGTTCTACAATATACTTTCTGTTAAAAGGACGAACTGATGAAAAATTGAGATGGGTATTTTTTTGTTGCTTAATTTCCATACGGTCAACAAAATGGATATCCTTTGAGCCGGGCGTTAAAAAAGTGGATTGGGCTGTTGCAGAAGCGGGACAAATAAAAAACAGGACTTTGACTAAGCTTTTAATAAATTGCATCAGATAATTTTAGTTTAACACGTAATACCATTCAAGTTATGCAAAAATACCTTTTTAAGAACATCCAGGTAGTAAATGAAGGAAAAATTCAATCATTGGATGTTTTAACTAACGGCGAAAGGATAGAAAAAATTGCAGCAACCATCGAAACAAAATTTAAGGTAGAAGAGATCGATGGTGAGGGTAAGCATCTTTTTCCCGGTGTGATCGACGACCAGGTGCATTTCCGTGAGCCCGGACTTACGCATAAAGCCACGATCTATACCGAGAGCAGGGCTGCCGTGGCAGGCGGCGTTACCAGTTTTATGGAAATGCCCAATACCATACCCAATGCGCTAACGCCCGAACTGTTGGAAGATAAATATACCATTGCGGCCAACACGTCACTGGCCAATTACTCTTTTTTCATGGGCACCAGCAATGATAATGCGGAGGAGGTATTGAAAATGAATAAACACAAACGGGATGTTTGCGGGGTGAAGATATTTATGGGCGCCAGTACGGGTAATATGCTGGTGGATAGCCATTCGGCTTTGGACAAGGTTTTCAGGGAATCGGAGATGCTGATCGCTACACATTGCGAAGATGAGCGGATCATCAAAGCCAATTACGAGCGGATTAAAAAAGAAAAAGGAGAATTATCGGCTGCCGATCACCCCCTGATCAGGGATGAAGAAGCCTGTTTTGAATCGTCGTTGATTGCGATCAAGTTTGCGCAGAAATACAATAGCCGTTTGCATATCCTGCACATCAGCACCGAAAAGGAACTGCAGCTATTCAGCAACATGATGCCGTTGAAAGA
>JBATAS010000451.1:0-13363 GCA_049661965.1 Ferruginibacter sp.
GCTGCAACTGGTACAGGCGCAACTGTTTCAGGTGATGTAACCTGGCCGGCTGTAAGTGTATTCAGTCCGTTTACTATCGGCAGTATAAACTTTAATAATCCACTGCCTATCAGCATCAATTATTTTAATGGTGTTAAAAGCAATGGCAATCATATTTTAAACTGGAAAGTTACCTGTGTAAGCACACCGGCAACTACCATTGAACTGCAACGCAGCGTAGATGGTACAAACTTCAGCAGCATTTACAGTATTTATGCTACGGCATTGCGTTGTGCACAGCCATTTGATTTTACTGATAATGCACCGGTAAAAGGTATTAATTACTACCGCTTAAAAATGACCGACGCCAGTGGCAAGGTTAGTTACAGCAGCCAGGTGCCGTTAATAAATTCAAGCAAAGGCATCGATATCATGAGCATTGCTCCAAACCCGGTTGTGGGTGGCAGGTTCAACATCAGGGCCAGCACGGCAAGCAGCACAAAATTAAATATCATCATCAGCGACCTGCAGGGCCGCATCATGCAAAGGCAGCAGGTAAATGCCATTGCCGGTTACAATACTATTCCGGTTAATGTACAAAACCTGTCGGGTGGTACTTACCAGGTATTGGTAAATACTGCCGAAGGCGACAGCAAGTTGCTGAGGTTTGTGATACAATAAAAGATCAGGCACATACAAAAAAAAGTCCCGCCATTATTGGCGGGATTTTTTTGTAGATTTATATCGCCTTATGCAAATACCCTTACCAGCCTTTTATTAAATAATCCCCGTTATGAAAAAGGTATTTTTAAAATGGATGTTTATTACATTATTGTTTTATCATCCTGAAACTTTAATGGCGCAAATATTTTTACCTGCCGATGATCTTTCTGCTGTTGCCATTGTTTCTCATAATCTGCATGATGATATAGATGCTGTTACTGCTCCGCCTGATGATAAAACAAAAAAAGTTTTATGGTCTGCCGCAACCGATTATTTCCGTTCGGTACAGGGAGGCAGTTGGGCGCTGTTGGCAACCTGGGAGTCTTCGCCTGATAATATGACCTGGTCTGCAGCTACACTTATTCCTGATGAGAATGCCAATACCATCTTCATCAGAAATACGCATACGGTTACTGTATTTTCGCCCAGGGTTATGGACCAGGTTATCATTGAATCGGGTGGGGTATTGCATCATGTTGGCAGTTCGCTTATAATAAACGACGGGCCCGGAGATGATGTAATTGTACAAAGTGGTGGCGTATTTCTGTTAGCCTCTAACGGCAATGGCCCTATGTTTTGGACAACTACCGCTACTGCAAATATTAATACAGGTGGTACATTAAGGCTATCAGCACTCGGATTAACTGGCCCGGGTACAGGTGTTAATGCGTCAAACTATATATATCAGCATGCTTCGGTTCTGGAATATACAATGGGCACCCCTTTCAGCTCAATGGGAGTTACTTATTTCCCCAATGTAGATGCTGTTACTATTCCTGTTTTCAGAACAACAACAAATGTTGGGTTGGTTGGGTCTACTTCATTTACAGTTATTAATGGTTTGTTTGAGGCTAACGGAAATATTTCATTTCAATTCAGCGGTACAAAAACTTTCCGCAACGGTATTACCGGTACCGGTAATGTAAATGGCGCTACGTCGGGTAATTTTATTATTAACGGAGCTACCGCTTCATTGGGTGGTACGGGTGTATTAACGCTGCCAACTGCTACCGGTATGAATATCGGCAATACCACAACTGTAAATATGGTTTCGGCTAAGTCGGTTGTTGGCAATATTACATTACTTACCAATGCCTTGGTTGTGCTTAACAATTTTAATTTAACCATGACGGGTAATATCAGCGGTGGTTCAGTTAGCTCTCATGTGGTAACTAACGGTACGGGTAAACTGGTTGTAAATAATATTGGTGCAGGGGCAGTTGTGTTTCCTATTGGGGCCGATGCAACCAGCATTAACCAGCTCAGTATTGCCAATGGCAATAATTTTAATTATGGCGCCAGGGTAGAAGCCGGTATCAATCCGCCAATCAGGTTTCCCATTGCATCAATAAACCGTACCTGGGTCGTTCAGTCATCGGCTAACAGCGTTGGTCCTGCCGACCTGGTTTTCTTTTACAACAATACCGATGGTAATGCATTGTTTAATTACAGCGATCCTGTTGAGCATGGTTTTTATACAGCAGCATGGAATGTAATTAATACCGGGCTTATTCAGTTTGGCGGCCCGTTAACTTATATAGTTACTGCACCGGTTAATATTTTTGCAGCTAATGTTGATGCACCGATGGTGATAGCCAATATCCCCGCCATACTGCAACCGGGAAATTCAATAACATTGCAGGCAAAAAAACAATTAAACCATGCATGGCTTAACTGGACTTTTTTAAGCAATATAACGGTTAAGCATTTTGTGCTGGAGCGTAGTAACGGCAATGGTTTATTTGTTGTGCTGAAAGATCTGCCTGCTGCGGCTGCTGAGTTTACCGATTTGCAGTTGTTGCCGGGCATTAATTATTACCGTATTAAAATGATTGATGCACAGGGCGGCGAAACCATCAGCAACACGGTGAGCATACTGAATGCGAACAAAGGTTTTGAGATCATGAATATTGCACCCAACCCGGTAACAAATAATTCCTTCGACCTTAAAATAAGTTCGGCCCGTAAAACATCTATGCAAATTATCATTACTGATATGCAGGGCAGGCTGATGCAAAAACAAATCATTATGCTGGATGCAGGTTTTAATACAAAGCAGATACCTGTAGAAAAACTTGCTGCAGGTATTTATCAACTGTATGGCAATACCGATGAAGGAAGATTGAAACCGTTACGGTTTGTAAAACAATAAATAAGTTTATGAGGATATAAACAACTGCAAAGTTTACCTGATGAGTACAACCGTTCCTTTGCTGCTCATCATTTCACCACTATCGCAGGTTGCTTCCATAAACCAGGTAAAGGTTTCGGAGCTGCCGTATTTGTAATCTTTTATCCGGCCATCCCAGCCAAGCGTTGGAATATTGGGATTAAAATTTCTTCTTTCAAAAACCTTATTGCCCAACCGGTTAAAAATAATAAAAGTTTTTACCTTACCATATCCCCGGGTGATGGGATAGAAATAATCATTGAGCCCATCATGGTTTGGTGTAAATGCGGTTGGCATCAGCAGGTTGCTTTGTAAACAGTTTACCAGCACATTAATATTGTCGGTTGCTTTGCAGCCGTTATTGTTTGTTACTTCAACCTGGTAGGTTTGTTTTTGTAAAGCAATACCCGCAGGGCTTGCACAATTAGTACAGTTTAAATTACCGGGCGGGCTCCACAAATAAGTTGTTATATCGCTGCTGTACAGTGGCGTAATGGTAAATGCTGTATTGTACGGCAATACCAGGTCGGGGCCAGCATCAACCACAGGTTTAGGATGAATGCGGATAGTTGCAAATGCAGTATCAGTAAAACAACCAACCGAATCAGTCACAGTTACCGAGTAGGTAATTGTGGTATCAGCCACTGCAACCGGGTTTTTAATGGTTGTGTTACTCAGGTATGTTGGCGGGCTCCAGTTTATAATTCCATCTGCACTCAGGTTGTAGGGTACCGGTTGCCCGGCGCAAACAAGTGTATCGGCCGGAAATACCTGCAGGCTGATGGGTGCAAAAACTTTTACCAGGCTGGTATCGTAGGTCTTGCAGCCAAAGGCATTAAAAGCCTGTGCAATATATTGTGTTGTGGTGGTGGGATAAACTTTTACCGTATCGCAACTGGTACAATCAATATTTACTGCAGGGCTCCATAATAATGAGTCGGCGGTAAAGGCTTTTAAAACTGCCGTATCGTTGCGGCAAATGGTATCTGTTTTGGGAAATACACTGATTGCCGGCAAAGAATAAATGAGTGCCTGCTTTTTTAATTTTTGGCTGCATCCGTTTATGTCGGTGGCGGTTAATATGATGGAGTAATTACCGGCTACATTATATTTATGGGGCAGTGGATCTTTAACCGAATCTGTTTTTGAATCATCAAAAGTCCATTGCCATGTTACAATGCTGTCGCCTGCAAAAAAAGGATATGAATTGTTGATGATGATCACACTGGTGTCGGCACATAAGCCCGAGGATACCGTAAAATCAATTACCGGCCCTCTTACCCTTGTGGCTGCAGGCAGGTACAGCGTATCATTACAGGTGCCGTTGTAAATATCTTTAATTACAACATAGTCGGTAAAATTGCCTGCCGTTGCCGGGAAATAAGCAAGCACGGAATCGTTGGCATTATTGACGATGTTACCGTTGACATGAAATTCATAAGAAAAAACAGGGCCTGCCGGATAGGTATTACTTACCCTGTAGGTGATCAGGCTGTCTTTACAAACCGGGCTGCTGATACCCGAAACCGAAGGTGTGGCTGTATACACAAAAACTGTATAATTATCGGTACAGCCGGTTATGCTGTCAACTAAATTAAGCCTGGCGCTGTATGTACCACTCACCGGAAAACTGTGCGACGTATTGTAATTTGCCGAATCGGCAAAAAGCGGAACATCGGAAAACAGCCATTCAAAATGACTGATATTTCCCAGCGACAGGTTGCTGAACGCATAGGTGTTTTTATTGCCACAGGTATTGCCAAATGTAAAATTGGCAATAACGCCTTCAATAAAAATGTTCAGGGTATCTTTCAATCCGGCACAACCATTAAAATAAGGCGTAACAATTACCCGTTTGTTGCCCAGGGTTCTGTACTTATGGCTTATTAATGTATCGGGGGTGCTGGCGGTGGTTCCGTCGCCAAAATCCCAGCTGTATAAATTTGCGTTAGTTGCTTTTGCATAAAACTGAATGTTTTCCGATCCGCAAAAAGTATCACGGCTGGCAACGGTTTGCGATACCGTTGCAAATGGAGGCGTGCCATAAGCAAACGGCGGAAAATTAAACTGGTTAGTACAACCTTGCACCGACGTTATACTTACACTGGCCGTATTGATTGTGTTTGTTGTGTTATATAAATGATTGATGCTGCCGGTTGCCGTTGTGCTGTTAGGCGATCCATCGCCAAAATTCCATACAAAACTTTGTGCAGCATCGCCTGCCGGAAGATTAACCGTTGCACTAAGTACACTGTTCATAGGTATGCAGCCATCGGGCGGGGTTACGGCAGCAGTGATGGGAAAAGGGGTCACGTTAACCTGGTAAACTGCACTGGCTGTACAACCGTTTGCAGTTATAGCTTTTACTGTTGTATTAAAAATATTGTAACCGGTATAATTGTAGTTAACGCTGTTGCTGCCCGTTGTAACAACAGGGCTGCCATCGCCAAAATTCCATTCGTAACCAGTAATAAAAGCACTGCCGGTTGCTGTAAACACAACATTGCCGGGCTGGCATAAATAATTTTTGTCGGCAGTTAATGATACTGTTGGCGCCGGGTTTATAACAACAGTTTTTGTTATGCTGACGGCTGTTGTTGCATATACGGCAGTAAGTGTTACGCTGTATGTTCCGGCATTGCTGTAGGTAATATTGGCCGAAGCCGAATTGCCGGTTTGTCCATTGCCAAAATTCCAGATATAGTTTGTGGGGCTACCTGTACAGTTTTGAATAAAGTTTACAGTTTGTGGATTACAGAAAAGCCCTGTTGTTGTAGAAAAATTAAAATCAGCCGTTTGCGATTTTGCAGATGAGAAAATAAAGATTGAAAGCAGTATAAGTATCTGTCTGGTCATCATTGTGCCTGGATAATGTGTAAAATGTATCTTAATGGGTTATATCAAAAACGGATAATTAATACAAGATCTGTTTTGGGCCGATATAAGTATCTATACACTATATAACAAATTTTATGCCTTAATAAAGCATATGCATAAAACCGGTATACTAAATTGCAGGGAAGGGTTTCTTTATGGGTATTTCTATTTTAAAAGACCGTTTATCTTTTATTTATGTTGCCTGAGTTATTTTTTTATTAACAAGACATACAACGCTAAGGGTTCTTTAGTTATGGACCTGGTATAGCGAAATGTGGGGTTATTAATTATGTTGCAGGTATTTTTTTATGAGTACATAACTGATAACGATGAGTACAAGCACCAATATAATGGTAAAATAAACCCAGGGTTCATCTTTTAATCTGCGTTTTTCTTTTTTCCTGTTTTTCTTTGCAGTTTGTTTTTTTAAATCGCTGTTGAGTTGTTGTACCAGCAGCGACAGATCTTTTTTATCTTTAAAATTCTCCAGTCCTTCAATGGCATCATTCATAAATTCATCATCGGCCATCTGCTTTTCCACTTCGTGGGCTTCGGCAGCCGATAATTTTTTATTGAGATAGTCGAGCAGTTTTTCCTGCTCAATATCTTTGTTTAAGTTAGATAATATGTTTTTTAATTCATCGCTCATTGTTGTATTTAATATTTTTTTATTGACGACAGACAACTGAAAATTCTAAATTCTAAATTCTAAATTCTAAACCCTAAACCCTAAACCAAATTCCTAACTCCCAACGCTCACTCCTCCATCCGCTCCATAATTATTTTTAAATTTCTTTTTCCGTTTTGAATATGGCTCTTAACCTGCATCAGGTCAAACATGGTTTGTTCGGTTATTTGCTGGTAGCTTTTCTTTTCCAAGTAAAACAAAGTTACACATAGCTGCTGCTCGGTATTCAGTTGCAGCAATGCGGCTGCCAGTTTATCTAATTTTTTATCTTTTTCAATATAAACATTCTTTTCGTTGCTTTCAACCGGGGCACTTAGTACCCGTTCATTAATTTCAACCGGGTACCTGCCTTTATCCCGAAGCTTCATCAGGCAGTGATTTTTGGCAATCATGTATATCCAGCTTTTAAAATATTCCACCTTGTATTTATGGAGCTCAGCAATTGCTTTTAAAAAAACCTGCTGTACGGCATCTTTTGCTTCTTCCTGGTTTTTCAGGTACTTCATACTTACACCCAGCAGCAGCATGGTGTAGCGTTCGAGCAGTATGCCCAGCCATTCATTATCATGGTCGGCATAAAACCTGTTCAGCAGTTCAGCATCTTCAATATGGTGGTATTTGTTTTTGCTCAAAACAGAATAACAAAATTGTTTTTAGTTAGATGTAAACTTAGTTTAATTTCCATAATTTAGATGTAACGAAAATGAAAACATGAGTTACGCTGTTTGTTGTGTGCCCTTAGCCCCAGTACGGATAGAACCCAACCACCAATCGGAAATGGTAAGCCAGCTGTTGTTTGGCGAATGTTGTATCATCACCATTGTTGAAAAAAGCGGCTGGGTAAAAATTGTAAATAAGCTGGATGCTTACACCGGCTGGTGCCGTCAATTGCATTTCCAGGAGATAGATGATACGCAGTATTACCTGGACGAAAATAATCTCACTGCTGACTGGGTAAGCGAAATTGATTTCAATGGGCATATGATGATGGTGCCGTTTGGCAGTTCATTAACAGCAATGAAGAACGGAAATGTTTTCTGGCGCAAGAACACCGTTCATTATACAGGACAAGTATGGGAGCCGGCCAAAGCAAAACATGATGCTAAAACAATCAAACAACTGGCGTTTAAATTTTTAAATACTGCGTATTTATGGGGCGGCAAATCTGTTTTTGGAATTGACTGCAGCGGATTTACACAATCGGTTTATAAATTTCTGAACATTCATTTATTAAGAGATGCACAGCAACAGGCTACGCAAGGCGAACTGGTTGCTTTTTTACAACAGGCTCATTGCGGCGACCTGGCTTTTTTTGATGATGCCGAAGGACGTATTGTGCATGTTGGTATTTTACTGAATACAGATGAGATCATTCATGCTTCAGATAAAGTGCGTATTGATAAAATTGATATTGAAGGAATAATTGATGCAGAAACAGGTATACGTACTCAACGGCTGCGGCTTATTAAACGGTATGTGTAAACTGCATCAGGAAGTCTCCCGGCTATCTGTTTTTATTTCTGTAGATGTTGCAGCCGTAATTTTTTTAGGCTTATCAAAAAAAAGCATTTTTACAGCAATGATGATCATAAACCCGGCAAATATCTTTTTTATAGTTTCCTGCGGCAGGCTTAAAGCAATCTTGCTGCCGAAATAACTGCCAAAGAAAAAAGCAAGAGAAATGATTACCACCACCCTCATATCAATATAGCCCTGTTTGTAATATTGTATTACACCTAAGATGCCTACGGGCAATAATAAAATACCCAGCGAAGTGCCCTGCGCCATTTTTTGCGAAAAGGCAAGAAAGATAACCAGCGCCGGAACAATGATGATGCCGCCACCAATACCAACCAGCCCGCTAAGCATACCGGCACAGATACCGATTGCTATCAGTATTAAAATTGTCTGCATATCCATAGCCGTATTTTTTATTTTCATTTATTGAAATTGGATTTGTAAAGATCAACAGCAGCTTCAATAACCAAATAAGCCTCAGCCTTGTTCTGGAATTCATCAATCTCTACTATTTTATTTTCGAGCACTTTGTATTGTTCAAAATAATTGCGGAGCACAGCAACAAAATGTTTGGGCAGGTCGCTTACATCGGTATAAAAATTAACGCCGGGGTCTTTACTGGCCACCGCAATTATCTTATCATCAATTTCGCCATTATCAATCATCTGCATATTGCCTATTACCGTTGCTTCCACCAGGCAAAGCGGGTTAATGCTTTCGCTGCATATCACCAGTATGTCCAGCGGATCATTATCAAGCCCCAGGGTTTGCGGTATAAAACCATAGTTAACCGGGTAATGAAATGAAGAATAAATAACACGGTCTAATTTTAAAAGGCCGGTCTTTTTATCCACTTCGTATTTGGCATGAGAGCCTTTCGGAATTTCAATCAGTGCATTAACTGTCTGTGGAGCTTTATCTCCGTAATGTGCGCCGTGCCATGGATGTAAAGTGTACATGGAAAATATTGAAAGTTTTTTGTTTGCTATTCTTTAATTTTTCATGATTATTAAATATCCTAAAAAAGTTGCGCCAATGCCCAGTAAGATACTAAGGCCAATATAGGTTAATGCCATCCCGTATTTCCCGCTTTGCAGTAAGCCCATGTTTTCCAGTGAGAAAGCCGAGAAAGTGGTAAAGCCGCCGCAGATGCCTGTTGCAACAAACAGTTTCCAGTTGTTTAATACAACATCTTCTTTAATACACAGGGCAAAAATGACACCGATGATAAAACTGCCGATGATATTTACTGAAAGTGTGGCATAAGGAAACATTTTTGAACCGATGAGTAAACTGCCTGCATACCTGAGCATAGAACCAATACCACCACCCAGGCCTACAAGTAATAAGTTTTTAATCATGTGCTGTTTATAAATTTCCCGAAATAGTATACTTCAGATCAACAAGCCATTCACCATTAACCCGAACAATTTTTAAGACAGTCTTATTGTCTTTCATATAACTGTTGCTGTAATTAAAAATACAAACGGTATCTGTAACATAGCTTTTTTCATTTACAATGATATAGGCTTCTTTATATTTTTCCAGTACGGCTTTATCTTTTTCGCTGTATTGTTTTTTAAATCGTTCAAATATCTGGGTATTGGTTTCGTCTTTTAACAGGTACTGTTCAGCTTCTTTAAAGTTGTTGTCTAGTATGTTGCGTATAAAGGCACGGGCAACGCCTGTGTCGGTTGTTGGTTTTTTTTCTGTTTCGGTGCCGCAGGAAAAAATGATTGCAGGCAGCAGGAGAAGGAGCAGGTATCTTTTAATCATGGTTTAAAGTTAATCATCTTTACATAAAGGCAAAAAAAAGCATTCCGGTAATTGCCGGAATGCTTTTTTTGTATTGCAAAAGACTTAATGTTTTTCCATTGCTTTTTTCAGCGAATCCATGGCCTCTATACCTTTTTGCATCAAAGCTTTTACCGAATCAGGATCCATACTCTTTAATTTTTCCAGTCCTTTTTCCAGGTCGCCGCTGCCGGGGCCCATATCGCCTTTCATGCTGTTAAACATACCGTCGCCCGAGTTGATCAGTGATATTTTCCAGGCGCCTTCTTCTTTTACCAGGTTAAAAGTATGTGTATCTACTTTTCCTTTTTCGGTAACTTCAGCATCAACGGTAGCTTTATCACCATCTATTTTTTAATTTTTTAAAGTATAAGTTACGTCTTTTACTTTAGACTTAAAATTGTCCGACATTTCGTCTTTTATTTTTTTTATGGCTTCAGGGTCAATACTTGTCGCCAGTTTTTCTGCCGATTCAAGAAATGCTACATCTCTTTTGGTGATAAACTTTTTTATGTCTTCCATATTACCGCTTTTCATAGCAGTAAACATGGCATCAATGGCAGCTGTTGGTGAAGAGCCCTGATCGCTGCTGCTACAGGAGGCCAGGCCGGTTACAAGGCATAGGACAAAAAATATCTTTTTCATATTTTATCATTTTGGTTTGAGTGTCAAAAATAATTTTATTTTTTGTACTGTCAGCTTTTTTTATACAGTAATATTATACAAAGAACTTATTAAGAGCTGCGGATAAAAAAAGGAGCACCAACCGGTGCTCCTGTATCGAAAGGTTAGTAAGTATTATTTTTTTGTATTGCCTTCTTTTTGCTCCATGATCTTTACATCATCCTTATTGTATGCTTTGATGATCTGTTTTACCAGCCTGTGCCTTACCACATCTTCCTCATCAAGTTCGATATGTGCAATGCCCTCAATATTTTTTAAAATACGGGTAGCTTTAAACAAACCGCTCGATTGGTTTTTCGGCAGATCTATCTGTGTAGGATCGCCGGTGATGATGGCTTTTGCATTAGGCCCTATCCTGGTGAGGAACATTTTAATCTGCAGGTCGTTGGTGTTTTGTGCCTCATCTAAAATGATAAAAGCATTATCCAGTGTTCGGCCACGCATATAGGCCAGTGGTGCAATTTCAATGGTACGGGTACTCATATAATAGCCGAGTTTATCGGCAGGTATCATATCGTCCAGTGCATCGTAAAGCGGCCTTAAATACGGGTCAATTTTTTCCTTCAGGTCGCCCGGCAGAAATCCCAGACTTTCACCGGCTTCAACAGCAGGCCTTGTTAAGATGATCTTTTTTACCGTTTTGTTTTTTAATGCCCTTACCGCCAAAGCCACGGCAGTATAGGTTTTACCCGTACCGGCCGGGCCAATGGCAAAAAGCAGATCGTTTTTGTCGCAGGCTTCCACCATCTTTTTCTGGTTGGCCGTACGTGCTCTTACAGTTTTTCCGTTGGGGCCAAAAACCAGTACATCATTTGGGTTGCGGTCCATGAAGTTGTCAATAACGCGTTCATCATCGCCGCCCAGTATCTGTTCAAAATAATTGGCACTCATGTGCCCGTTTCTTTCAAGGTAACGGAGGATAAGGTCAATTTTTTCCCTGGCGCCTTCAATTTGTTCAGGGGCCCCGCTCAATTTTATCTGCGTGCCTCTGCTGAGAATTTTTAAAAGGGGAAATTTCTTTTTGAGAATGTCGAGTTTACCGTTGTTGACGCCAAAAAATTCGATAGGGTTTACGGTTTCGAGATTAATGATCGTTTCTGTCAATGGATTTTTAGTTTTGCCACTGTTTCTGTCATACGACTGGTATCAGGGTATACATAGCAGCGGTTAGTTAACAATTAAAATACAATTGGTATTACTAACTTGTCTCTTTTTCAAATATAACGAATAGCCATTAATACATGGCCCGATTACTTATACACAGAACGTGTTTTTTGGTGGAAAAGTTTGTGAGGTTTTAAATTTTAACAAAGAAAAAATTAACTGATGCAGTCATCATTCTTTTCCTGAGATTCTTTTGTGTTTTTTTTCAGGGAGCAGGATAAGCCGGATCAGCAACAGCATATTTAATAATGGCAACCAGGAAAAAATGTGTTACAAGAATAAAGCAGCATACGATAAACCTTTGTTTTTTTGAGGTGTATCGGTCAAGTAAAAATCCGTAAATCGGATATTGTAAAGCGCCAATCAAAATAAAGGGAAACTTAACTGCAGAGAAAAATAAAAGGCTTGTACAAGCCCATGGAAAAAACCAGCTTACGGTTGGGATTGATGCCTGATCAAATCCATCAATAGCAAAACTGATAAAAAACAGCAGCGGCATTATCACAAAAAAATCGGTGGTAAAAGGAAGATTATTTTTCATCAGTTTTGTTTTCGGGTTTTGTTTCTTCATGCTTTCCATCCAGTTCAGGTGATGCAGAAACTCTTGATAAAAAGTGCATGGTGCCTTGTTTTTTCCAAACCCGGGTAGCAAAAATAATTCCTGTAACCAATCCCAGTGTGACTGCCGCAATACCTAAAGCTAAGCCGTACGACCAGGGATCTTTCAAATAAATAATAAAACCGATGACAACACCCAATAAAAGCGGAGATACCACAATCTGCAGCCAGCCCATTATTTCTGTAAAGAGCTCAAAAAAGTTGCGCCTGTTTTTTTGTTGCATGTGCCGATATACTATTAAGGTTTATTTGGTCAACCACGATGTTAAGATATCAGATTGCAATGTATCCATATTGTTCAAACGGTGAATGGAATATTTTTTATTCCCTTTGTCATCTGTAGCAGTTTCAACCTTTAACCCTGCATAAGCAAAATAATAATTATAATCAAGTTCTTTGGTTGTGTACACATATTCAAATGCAGCAGCCAGTGAAATGCCTGCCACATTTTCGCAGGCTTCCTGAAATTCTGCATCGGTGAAACCACGCTGCAGTTTTTTGTAATAATAATTATATAACAACCGCATTACATCATCCAGCGATTTTTTATTTTGCGTTGCATAACGTATGTTGAAGTCGAGTATCATGCCAGCCAGCGGGCCTTTATTGTAATAGGAAATGGATTTTTTAGGATCCTTGCCCTGTGTTCCAAAAGGGCCATCGCCCCAGGTTTGGTAACTGGCTTCAATTAACGACTGGTGCAGGCGCCCGGGATTATTTTCAACAGCATTGATATTGTTTTCAAAATTGCTGAAGAGCATTTGTTCAGTAATTAATCCGGCACGTTTTACAGCCAGGTATTCATAATAAACCGATAAACCTTCGCTTACCCAAAGCAGGTTGGTACGGTTAGCTTTATCGTAATCAAAGGGGCCCAGCTCAAGCGGCCTGATGCGTTTTACATTGTAATGATGAAAGTATTCATGCGCCAGAAAATTCATGATCCTGTTCATGCCGCCATCCGTATCAAGGCCCTTGCCATCAAAACTTACGGTAGTATTGTTCAGGTGTTCAATACCACCACGGCCGGGCCCAATGCCTATAAAAGTATATTCATTAAAAGGAATATCGCCAATAATGTTTACTGCGGCTTCAACAACTTTCTGCAGGTTTTGCATAAACAGTTCCCGGTTAAAGCTGCTCATTTT
>JBATAS010000452.1:0-1979 GCA_049661965.1 Ferruginibacter sp.
AATATACAGTTATATATTTAATCAATTACCTATTGCATGGCTTTATGTTCCATTTAGCCCAATTATCGGATTTCAGTCAGACATCGTGCCGAATGTAGCATGTTATGCAGGCAATCTATTTAATATAACATATTTATACAACTATTTTTATAGAATAGAAAATAAAGAGCAAGTACCATTAAGCTGCTATGAAGTATTGGATGAACTACTGAAGCGGATGAATTGCGGGTACAGGATCATCTACGGGGTTAATTGGGTTTATGGACTTGAAGGTATACATAGTACCAGGTTGACAAATCTACATTATTATGATGTAGATGGAGTTTATATCACAAGCACTACCACATCTGTTGACAGTGTAACATTAGACGACGACGCTCTTGCTGAAGGTAAATATACATTCAATTCAGGATATAAAAAATTCACGATTGAAGCCGATAAAGTATTCTCAAATCGTGGATTCGGATCGGGTATATTTTGGACATTATTATTTCCAACACCGGGAGCGGTGGAATTTAAGGCCATAGGATTGGCAAAAAATGGATTGACATATAAGTTAAGAATAAACCATCGTATTCAATCCATTACCAAAACTGATCCTTTGTTAAGTATTAATGAATTTCTTTATATTCGGGTAAGCTGTAAAGAAATAAAAGTATCGGATGGAACCGAAACAGCCATATTTACAGATGATGATTATTTGGTTCCGACTATTATAGGTGATTACTTCTTTGAGTTAACACTTTCAACACAATCATACGACCGGGTTATATGGTGTAGTGTCACAACTGCCGAATTCGAACCGACGGTAAATATTGATATTATTACGGTAATATCTAATATAAACCTGACTGAAACGGCCCAGACTTATGATAAGATTAAAGTCATATCTACTATCGATGGTAGTGGCAATCCGAATGATAAAATACTGAACATATACGGAAATCATAATAATGGTACTGATTTAGTCAGGTTCAGATACAAGGCAACATCATCATCAGATATTCAAGATACTTATGAGTTCAAAATGTCAGGCGGTGGATCATGGTCAGCGTATGAGACACTTATTACAGAAACATTATTGGCTCGACTTGGCAGCACTCAGATACTTGAGATCAGTTATAATGATTTCTGGTTTCACAATGTATTTGATATTGTCACATATTTGACTGTTGATTATTTCATTGCCGGGTTGGTGCACAATCTACTTCAGGACACGACCAATTTTACATTGATCAAACTTAATGACGTACAATCAGGAATAACAACAGTAGAAGAAGTACCATATGAGATAGATATAAATAATACAGTCAGCACCATCATTGGCAATTTTAGGCTACTTCAGTACACAGACAGCTACTATGCTGAATTTGAAAATGTAACGGATGATTTTATTGAAACGGATGACCTTTCAGAATACTTCACAGATTATACGGCAGATCAAATAAAAAAATATTGGTCTATTTATGCGAATGGAAATAAACAGCAATATGTAGATTATACTTTGGTAACAGATCCACCGGCAGCAGGAGAGTTGAACATATATCAATGGACATACTTCACAGATACATTCAAGTTCTATTTCGGAATGCCATTGGAAGATGCCTATGTAGAAATAAAATTTGCAAAATGATGAGATCACAATCACTTATAAAACAATCATAAAATGAGCCTGATATGGCCTGAATTGGAAATGGAAAGAGTAACAATAAACAGAATACAATCTGACAATAAACAGACAATGGGAGAGATGGTCTATAATGGTAAGGTCATCGCCAAAACCCTGGAGCTTGCATGGCGTGACAATGAGCATCAGATCAGTTGTATACCTACCGGCATATATCATGTGGTACGACGGTGGACAAGTAAATATGGTAATCACTTTTGGATTAAAGACGTACCAAACAGAGATATGATACTGATCCATCATGGCAATTTCCATTTTAATGTACTCGGTTGTATTTTGGTAGGTAAGGAAC
>JBATAS010000453.1:0-25693 GCA_049661965.1 Ferruginibacter sp.
ATACAGGGCGATACAACTATTTACTATATCAGTAAAAAATTAAAACAACTCCCTGTAAAAATTACCACCATAGCCCGTGGTATTTCCTTTGGCGGCGAGCTGGAGTATGCCGATGAAATGACCCTGGCAAAAAGTATCAGCAACCGTATTCCGGTTGAAAACTTCATTGTTTCGGGTAATTAAAGCCCTGCCAGTCAACCTTTCAGCTCATATCAGTTTTTGTATTCTCATTCAGTTCAACTAAATTTGCACATCAGCAGGCAGATTTGTTTATTGTTCGGCCTGTTAAGTTTTTAAAACTGAACTAATAAACGAAAGCAATTCTGCAAATCTTCTCTCAGATTGATTCTCGTTTAAAAGTTTATGGTAGTTTTTTTGAAGTCAGCTGCACAGCTTTGGGCAACATCGTTGTGTCACTCACTTGTACTTGCATCACATTATTGAACTTTTAATAGAAGCGAATGAAAACATTACAGGATTGTTTAAAAGAACGCATCTTAATTATTGATGGCGCCATGGGCACCATGATACAGCGTTATAAACTGGAAGAAAAGGATTACCGTGGCGAACGCTTTAAAGATTGGCATACTGATGTAAAAGGTAATAATGACCTGCTTAGCATTACACAACCACAAATCATTGAAGAAATTCACAAACAATATTTAGAAGCCGGTGCCGATATTATTGAAACCAATACTTTCAGCAGTACATCCATTGCCCAGGCCGATTATGATATGCAGTCACTGGCTTATGAACTTAATGTTGCTTCTGCAAAATGCGCCAGAAATGCTGCGGATGAATACACAACAAAAAATCCAGACAGGCCAAGATTTGTTGCCGGAGCCATCGGTCCGTTAAATAAAACATTATCACTTTCTCCTGATGTAAACAACCCCGGCTTTCGTGCCGTAACATTTGACGAAGTAGCAGCAGCCTACACCGAACAGATAAAAGGGCTTGTTGATGCTGGTGTAGATATCATTTTAATTGAAACCATTTTCGATACGTTGAATGCGAAGGCTGCAATCTATGCCACCAAAAATTTCTTCCGTAAAAATAATATCCCTGAGCTTCCGATAATGATAAGCGGAACTATTACCGACGCTTCTGGCCGCACATTAAGCGGACAAACACTGGAAGCTTTTTATGTTTCGGTAATGCATGCAAACCCCCTGAGCATTGGATTGAACTGTGCTTTGGGGGCCTCTGAAATGCGGCCGCATATTGAAGAGCTGAGTCAGATTGCCGGATGTTTTACTTCTGCCTATCCAAACGCAGGTTTACCAAATGCATTTGGTGAGTATGATGAGCAGCCGCATGAAACGGCACATATTATAGAAGAATGGGCCAAAGAAGGTTTTGTAAATATTGTTGGCGGGTGCTGTGGCACCACACCTGATCATATAAAACATATTGCGGAAGAGGTGAGCAAGTTTAAACCACGTGAATTACCAGTTGTAGAATTAGTGTAAAATAATAATGAGTACAATCAAACCATATTTACGGTTAAGTGGATTAGAGCCACTTATCGTACGCCCTGAAACAAATTTTATAAATGTTGGCGAACGCACCAATGTTACCGGTAGCAAAATGTTTGCACGTCTCATAAGAGAAGACAAGTATGAGGAAGCATTATCGGTTGCCCGCCAACAGGTAGAGAACGGCGCACAGGTAATTGATGTGAACATGGATGATGCATTGCTTGATGGTGTACAGGCCATGACCACTTTCTTAAACCTTGTTCAATCTGAACCGGATATTGCGAAGATTCCCATCATGATTGATTCTTCAAAATTTGAAATTATTGAAGCCGGTTTAAAATGTGTGCAGGGAAAATGTATTGTGAATTCCATCTCCATGAAAGAGGGCGAAGAAAAATTTATTGAACAGGCGTTTATCTGTAAATCTTACGGTGCATCAGTAATTGTAATGGCTTTTGATGAAGTTGGACAGGCTGATACCAAAGAACGAAAAGTAGAAATTTGCCACAGGGCTTACAAGATATTAACGGAGCAGGTTGGGTATGCCCCACAGGATATCATCTTCGACCCAAACATTTTTGCCATTGCTACAGGCATTGAAGAACACAATAATTATGCAGTTGATTTTATTGAAGCAACCCGTGAAATAAAACAACTGATGCCACTTACCAAAGTGAGTGGCGGTGTAAGTAATGTTTCATTCTCTTTCCGCGGTAACGAGCATGTACGGGAAGCATTCCATAGCGTTTTTCTTTTTCACGCCATTAATGCCGGTATGGATATGGGTATTGTAAATGCCGGCCAGCTGGCAGTTTACGATGAAATTGAGCCTGAGTTAAAACAGCTTTGCGAAGATGTTATCCTCAACAGGAATAACGACAACAACGAAACAACAGAAAAAATGATCCTCTTTGCTGAAAAAGTAAAAGCAAAGGGAAAAGAAATAATTAAAGACGAAAGCTGGAGAAAAGAATCGGTTGAAAGCAGGTTATCACATTCACTGGTTAATGGTATTACTGATTATATAGAGGCGGATACCGAAGAAGCAAGGCTGCAATATCCAAAGCCGCTGGATGTAATTGAAGGCCCGCTGATGGATGGCATGAACATAGTGGGTAATCTTTTTGGTACAGGAAAAATGTTTTTGCCACAGGTGGTAAAAAGTGCAAGGGTGATGAAAAAAGCTGTTGCTGTGCTTACACCATTCATTGAGCAGGAAAAAGAAGACAGGAAGAATGCACATATTGCGGCAGGAACTGTAAATGAAGAAGCAGCCGGTGCAGCAAAAATTTTGCTGGCTACTGTAAAAGGTGATGTGCATGATATTGGTAAAAACATTGTAGGTGTTGTACTTGGCTGTAATGGTTACGATATTATTGATCTTGGTGTTATGGTACCTGCAGATAAAATTTTAGAGACTGCCATTAAAGAAAAAGTTGACATCATTGGTTTAAGCGGATTGATAACACCTTCGCTTGATGAAATGGTACATGTGGCACATGAAATGAAAAGGCGTGACATAAAACTTCCGTTAATGATTGGCGGCGCCACTACATCCCGTATGCATACGGCTGTAAAAATTGCACCGCAATATGATGAAGGTGTGGTGCATGTTTTAGATGCCAGCCGCAGCGTAACTGTTGCCGGCAGTTTATTAAGTCCCGAGCAAAAACCAGCGTTCCTGCAAAACACAAAAGCAGAATATGAAAAGCTGGCTATTGATTTTGGAAATAAAAAAACAACCAAGCAATTTCTAAAGTTTGAAGAGGCTCAACAGAACGGAGCTGCTATTGACTGGAAAAATTACAAACCGGTTTCGCCAACATTTACCGGAACAAGAATTTTAGAAAATTATCCTTTAAATGAAATTGTAGAATATATTGACTGGCAACCATTCTTTATTGCCTGGGAAATGCACGGAAAATTTCCGGCTATACTAAGCGACAACGTAATTGGTGTGGAAGCAACAAAGCTTTACAACGATGCTAAAAAACTATTGCAACAGATCATTGATGAAAAATGGCTAACGGCAAAGGGCGTTGTAGGTTTTTGGGAAGCAGAGAAGATGACGCCAGATACTGTTGAAGTTAAAAGTCAAAAATCAAAAATTAAACTGGAGTTTTTAAGGCAACAAATTAAGAAAACTGCCGGGCAACCGAATCTTTCACTTGCCGATTTCATAAGTCCCGACAAATCAGATTTCGTTGGTGCTTTTTCAGTTACTATTCAAGGAATAGAAAAACACATAAAGAACTTCGAAGCTAACCATGACGATTACAACAAAATAATTTTACAGGCTCTTGCCGACAGATTAGCAGAAGCATTTGCAGAACTGCTGCATAAAAAAACAAGAACCGAATACTGGGGTTATGTTTCAGAAGAGCATCTCAGCAATGAACAGTTAATTAAAGAGGAGTATATGGGTATTCGTCCGGCGCCGGGTTACCCTGCCTGTCCCGATCATACAGAAAAATATAAATTATTTGAATTGCTGGGTGGTGAGGAAGCAACAGGCATTCATGTTACCGAATCGCTGGCCATGTATCCGGCAGCATCTGTCTGCGGCTGGTATTTTGCAAACCCCGATAGCAAATATTTTGGAGTTGGTAAAATTGAAAAAGACCAACTGGAAGATTACGCTAAAAGAAAAGGGATGAGTATAGAAGATGCAACAAGATGGTTGAGGCCGATATTGGAATAAAAAATTACTATGAAGTTTATTTGTCTGATAACATGTTTATTTTTCTTGTCTGTAACTTCTGCACAACGATACAGAACAACTAAAGAAGTACGCTTAATTGATTACGAACTTCAATCAATAGTTAAATCATCCAAATATCTACACTACATTAAATTTGATAAAAGTCCCGTAGACAGTTTAATTATATGGCCAGACAGTTCTATCTTAGGCGAAAAACCTCAATTCTTTTACAAACATTACGACCTTAGTTATCTAGGCCATAAATATCTTCTCGAAAAAGAATTTGGTAAATTCCCTGCAAACAGACTTTTAAAAATTCTTGATTCATTAAAAAAACTGTCGCCTGCACTTAGGTTTTACGATGGCAAAATATATGCAGACCACATCCAGGTTACTGAAAGTGAACTTTATTCTAATGACCCAGATGAAAAAATTTTTATTAAAATACCTCAACTTGCCGAATACCCCGGGGGGCAAATTGCTTTTCAGAATTATCTTCAAAACAAAATAAACGGGAGTACTTTTAAACCGTCTTTTAATAAAGACACAGTATTCTTTTTTCAAGCCACCCTTAAAAAAGACAGCCTGATTCACGATACAAAGCTCTTCGATGTTGTTGATTCTAATTTTACAGATTTTATTCAATCCGCTTTAAAGAAAACATCAAGATGGCAACCTTTTTTAGCTGGTGGCAGGCCTGCTACCAAATATTTACAGGTGTTTATTTTAGTAAGAAGAAACGGAGATATTGAGGCAGACTATTACTAACATCCTACCTTGCCTTTACTACCATCGTATCTGTCCAGCTATCATGCCAGGTAAGTGTATTGAAACCGCTGAACACCTCTAACGGCACACAGCGTGATAATGATCGCAGCAACGCATTTCTGAATGTCAGTTCTTCTCCATCCTGCCGTATAGCTCTTGTACCGGTAATTAATTTACCAATAGTATAGCCCCTGAACAGTTTTTCGCAAAGGGTATAATAAATAACGTAGTTTAAGTAACCGATAAACAACGCTAAAAAAAATAAAGTACCAAACGGGCTGTCATCATATGCTATATTCTCAAAAAATTCCGGTGCAACAATACCAATGAGAAAACCGATTCCCATGCCCGTTAAATAACTGAGTCCGTAACGCATCAGTAAATTATCAATCAACCAGTTTAAAAACCGCTGCCCTTGGGTAGCATATACAAATTGATTTAATTCATAGGAATCGCCGGTAAGCAGATCCGGCTGTTCCCCATCAGCAGTAAGTTCATTATTTTCATCCATAAAATATTTTTACAATGATAAAATAAATTCCCGGTTTAAGTCAGCCTGTTCAACTCCAGTTTTTTAATAATATTAAACACCAGCAGTATGCTGTAAAAATAATTCCTGATCTCTTCCTTATCCCTCACTCCTTTTTTAGATGGCTCCAGCAGGTTTTCCTCAAAAGGAACAGCTATATAACATTTGCCGGCAACAAAAGAATACACAATATCCTTTTGCAGTCTTTCTTTTATCAGCAACATATGGTCCATCATATGATAAGATAAAATTAAAGATGCTTCATTAACATTGGTTGAATAAACTGAGTACTGTTTGCTGAAAGCTTCGTGACCCGTATTCATCCTTTGCACATGCGGCAAAGGAAACATTCGGTAATGCTCATCGGCCATGCTGGATGGCAACTGTGCACTTCCCTTTATCCATACATAAGTACCCCCTGTAAAATTGCTGCTTAGTTTGGCAACAAAAAAAAGGCCTTTAAATATGGGTTCGCTGCTTGTGGGCCCGCTATAAACAGCTCTTATTTCAGAGCAGTGAAAAGCAATGCCGTTATAAACACTTTGCCAATAATCATCGCCATCAAAATGCGAAAACCTGCGGCTATATAACCCGCTGGCCTTATATTCTTTTTTTGAAATAAAGCCCATAGGTTTATAAACTGCCTGCGGATGAATAAATGTGATGATCTGGCCAATTATCTTTTCTTTAAAATCATCAATATATTTATCAGCATATTTTGCCGAAAAATAAACACCGATAATGCACATCACTAACATAGCAGCGCCCAGTATGTGGCCACTGGGTAACACTGTAAGATAAAAAAGGAAAAAACTTATAAAAGCGCCCATACCGGTTAACACGGTAAATGTTTTCCAGTTGTACATCGAAGACTCTTCATTACCCAGTTCATCCAGGTGTGGTTGAATTCTGAGGGAATAAAATTTTTCAAAGTCTTCCACAGGTTCCATTTGGGTTCGTTATTTTTACAGGTATAAATATAATAATCATTATGCGTATCATCTCTTACAATGTAAACGGCATACGTGCTGCCATAAAAAAAGGTTTTATCGATTGGCTGAAAACAAACCCGGCTGATATCATCTGTCTGCAGGAAACAAAAGCAACTCAGGGAGATGTGGATGTTAAACAACTGGAAGACCTGGGATTTCATCACCATTGGTTTAGTGCTCAAAAAAAAGGATATAGCGGCGTTGCCGTGTTTACCAAAATCAAACCTGATAATGTATGTATTGGTTGCGGTATTCCATCCAGCGATGATGAAGGCAGGGTTATACAACTGGATTTTGGCGATATACGGTTAATCAATGCTTACTTCCCGTCGGGTACAAGCGGCGATATACGGCAGGAATTTAAATACCAATGGCTTGATGAATTTCACAAGTATCTTAACAAATTAAAAAAGAAGCACCCAAAAATTGTTTTGGTGGGTGATTATAATATTGCCCATACTGAAATTGACATACACGACCCCAAGGGCAATAAAAAAAGCAGTGGCTTTTTGCCCGAAGAACGGGAATGGATGACTAAATTTTTGGCCAGTGGCTGGATAGATACCTTTCGTGAGTTTCATACCGAACCACATCGATACAGCTGGTGGAGTCAGCGTTTTCCAACGGTACGTTTAAATAACAAAGGATGGCGCATTGATTATATTACGGTAACAGAACCGCTGCGGAAACAATTAAAGGATGCAGATATTTTTCCGGATGTAAAACACAGTGATCATTGTCCGATATATGTTGAGATAAAAGAAAAATAAAATGATCATTTACAATGTTACCATAAAAGTTCACCACTCAATCAGCACAGAATGGTTGCAATGGTTAAAAGAAGAACACATACCTGATGTAATAAAAACAGGTTGTTTTACCAACGCTGTTATTTTACGATTACTGGAAGTTGATGACAGCGAAGGACCAACTTATGCTGTGCAGTATCATGCAGAAAGTAAGGGCCTGTATAATAATTATATTGAAAACCACGCCGCCCAAATGCGGCAAAAAGGGTACGACAGGTGGGCTGATAAATTCATCGCTTTCCGCTCAGTTATGCAGGTTGTTAACTAATTGTGCAAAACAATCAGGGTTTTATTTTCTTACATTTCCGGCATTTTTTATTCCTGTAAAAACCGCACGGGCAAAGGATTTTGCCACCTGTATTTCTAAAAGTGTTGCTGATAAAGGCTTTCAGGCATTTTTGCTGATTTGTAAAAACTATTAAACCCGCAGTTGTTCTGTTAAATCCCTTGTTGCATAAGGTTTTCAGCACATCAATACAAAAAAATATTTTTCAAAAAAAATTTTGTTGCAATTAAAAAGCATCTATATTTGTTCCACTTAAAAATTCAAAAAAAATTATCATGAACAAAGCTGAATTAATTTCGAAACTTGCTGATGATGCAGGTATTACAAAAACACAAGCAAATGCTGCTTTAGATTCTTTCGTAGCTGCAGTTACTAAAACTTTAAAAGGTGGCGGTAAGGTTACATTAGTAGGATTTGGTACTTTTTCTGTTTCTAAAAGAGCTGCCCGTAATGGCCGCAATCCTCAAACAGGTGCTGTTATCAAAATCAAAGCAAAAAAAGTTGCTAAGTTTAAAGCCGGTAAAGAATTATCAGCTAAAATGTAATGTTGTATCAAACACAAAAAAAAGCAAGGTGCTGATGTACCTTGCTTTTTTTGTAAAAACCAGAGTTTAATCATAATTAAAAACATAAAACAAGTATTATGGGACGTGGAGACATTAAAACCAAAAAAGGGAAAATTTTTGCCGGATCTTTTGGTAAAAGCAGGCCTGCTAAAGCTGCAGTAAAAGTTGTAGCTGTTAAGAAAAAAGCTGCTGCTAAGAAAAAGGCTTAATACAAAGTGTACAATGTTTGATGTACGATGTACGGCCTTCTTTTGCTGTCGTACATCGTACATTAAACAACTAACATTTTACGGTGCCAGCCTTTCAATCACCCAGTTACCTTCCTTTAAAGAGTACAGGATACGGTCGTGCAAGCGGTTAGGGCGCCCCTGCCAGAACTCAATAACCGTTGGTATTACCATATATCCGCCCCAATGTGCCGGTCGGGCAATATTTCCATCAGCAAACTGCGTTTGATACTTTATCGTATTCTCCTCAATAATTTTACGGGAACTTATTACCTGGCTTTGTGGCGATGCCCAGGCTCCTATACGGCTTCCTTGTGGTCTCGATTGGTAGTACTCATCACTTTCTGCAGCGCTTATTTTTTTTACTGTTCCCGAAATCCTGACCTGCCTTTCCAGCTCTTTCCAAAAAAACACCAGGCATGCATTCGGGTTTTCTTCCAGCTCTATCCCTTTATGGCTGTTGTAATTGGTAAAGAAAACAAAACCCTCTTCGGATACTGATTTCAATAAAACAATCCTTGCTGACGGTATGCCCGTAGCTGATGCGGTTGCCAGCGTCATGGCATTCACTTCATCCAGCTTGCTTTTTAAAGCGTCATCCCACCAGGCATTAAATTGTTTAAACGGATTAGCATCAACATCGTTCTCCAATAAACTTTGTTTTTGATAGTCGCTCCTTATATCTGCAATGTTCTTATTCATCTTCCGAAATTTTGCTGCTGTAAAATTCATTTAATTAATCCAAAAATAAAAGCATCCTGCAAAAACAGGATGCTTTTATTTTTTATGTTTGACTATTATCTTAAAAGCCCTCCGCCAACTGCAGCAAATCCCATTACACTAAAAATAATGGCACCCAGAATTGCTATTATAATGAATGTAAGTACAATCATTATTAAATAAGCCACAATCATATAAAGCACTTTTTTATCTTCAGGTGTTTTCTTCAACGGCCCAATTCCCAGGTACATCAGGTAAATACCATAGCCCCATGCTGCCAGTGATACCAACCATCCTACTACCGGTACAAAGGATAATAAAGAGCCAATGTGAGATGGTGTTCCGGAATAAGCCACCAGTTGAGCTGATTTACCCATGTCTTTTTCTGAACCAAAACTTGGTGCCAGCATATCAACTATTAATACTGTTATATAAAATGCAATAACAGCAGCAATAAATCCGATAGCAGCAGTAATAATAAAATACGTTAAGCCATAAGTTCCTGCAAATAAAAAACCTTTCAGTAAAGAACCGGCAGAAGCAATTATTGCCAAAGGCAATACATAGCCAATTAACAATGATTGTGGAGTAGCAGTTTCTCCATTAATAACTTCCCATTCGGTTTTGGGGGTAAGTAAAATGTTTTTTACTCTGTCTATAATATTCATAAGCAATAAGTTTTAGAAGAGTAATTTATAAAATAGCTTTCAGCTGTGCAAATGTTCGGTATTAAATTTATACACGCATTAATAACCGTTACACATTAAATTCACGAAGGTATTTCTGCGATTCAAGTGCTGCAACCCTGGCCTTTAAATCGTCTCTTTCAATTTTAATATCTTCCAGGCGACTTTCCAGTTCTCCTATCCGGCCAGCGGTTTGCTGAAGCTTAAAATTACGTTCATTAAGTGCCGTTAACTGAGCCTGTACATCGGTAAATTGGCTGTGCAGGTAAGCATAATCCTGTATCAGCTCATTATACTTTTTATTCAGCCTGGCCATTTCGGTAAGTTCATGCTGTAATTCTATTTCCCTTTCTTCGGCTCCCAATACCTGTTGCTGCTTTACCCCAAGCTTGGTATTTATACTTTCAATTTCGCCAAGCTGCCCATCCAGTTTACTACGTAATTCGGTTGACACATTAAGTTCTTCAATCAATATAGCAATCTCTTCTTCTCTTGCCGCAAGCACAGCATTTGCATCGTCCAGCTGAACCTGCAGGCTCTCATTCATGGACACTACTTTTCTTATTTGATCTTCTGAAAGCATGGGTTTTACCTGGTTGAGTTTATTGCCCGTTCAAATTATAGGTTTTTACGCTAAAAACATGAAAAGCAGCCCGTTTTTTGTACCTTTTAAGCAATAAATTTCTTTTGGGCAGCGTATACATGAACCGGGGTATCTTATTGTTTGAAAGCCCGGTGTAAACATAGCTATAATTTGACAGAAGACGAACTTATACGAGGATGTTTAAGGGATGATAACTCCTGTCAGAAGGAGATATTTCATCGCTTCGCCGGCCGTATGCTTGGTGTTTGTAACCGCTATGCCCGTAACAGTGCGGATGCCGAAGACATTTTACAAGATGCTTTTATTAAAGTTTTCGACAAGATATACCAGTTTAAATTTGAAGGATCGTTTGAAGGCTGGATAAGAAGAATTGTAGTTAATACTGCACTTAAAAAATACTCGTTACGCAGGTACGAAAAAGAAGTGGTTGGTTACGAAATAAATGACCGTAATGAAAGCAGTATGGAACCATCGGCTTATGCTCATTTAACCGAAAAAGAACTGCTTGACCTGATAAATAGTTTACCCGATGGCTACCGGCTTATTTTCAATTTATATGTGATAGAGGGTTACCAGCATGATGAAATTGCAGATATGCTGGGTATACAATCGGGTACCAGCAGAAGCCAGTTGGTAAAAGCACGCAATATGCTGCAGAAACAAATTTTACAATTACAAAAAGTTGCGGTATGATTAATAACGGGCGTTTTGATGAACATATAAAAGAACAGTTTAGCAACTATTCTCCGGAAGTGCATCCACGCATTTGGGAAAACATTATGGCCGAAAGAGAAAAAAGAAAGCCTGCTGGTTTTTGGTTCACTCTTATAAATAGCCGTAACAGGTTATTGCTGGCGGGGCTTCTTATTGCCTTGTGCAGCACCGGGACCTGGCTTTATTTAAAAAAATTCAGCAATAATAGCAATGGCTTAGCCATTGTTGAAGATACAAAACCGCAGACAGATAAGAATAATGAAAACTATATTGAAAATACGCAGCCCATACCAGGAGGTACTCAAGAAGGAAATGTAAATACTGAGTCTGTGTTAAATAATACATCTGCTAATAATAATTCCGCTCTGTCATCTGCAGCAATCATTAAAACTAACATCAAGCCAGCAACGGCTTCAGCAGATTATGAAGAAAACGGTGTATCATTCAGCAGCAAAAAAAATAAAAAAACTTACACCGGTTTAGGGAGTGTTTTAATAAACAGTACTGCCCCTTCATTATTTGAAGATGATTATGAAGGGCAAGGAAGCCTGCTTGGCCGTTTAACTTTTAGCGCACAAAAATATTCGGTTAATAAAAAGGACAGAAAACCAACTCCGCTTACTTTTAACCCTGTTGTTTATTTTCCCGATTGCCCTTCGTTTGAAAAAAATGCTTCGGGTAATAAAAAATATTTTGAATTTTTTATCGGCCCTGATTATGCTTTTAAAAGTTTGCAGGATACCGGCAACTCGGCTTATCTGCAAAAAAGAAAAGAGAGTACATCATTCCGCTCGGCATTTAGCGCAGGCATACGTTATACAAAAGTGTTCAATAATTCCATGAGTATCCGTGGCGGTGTAACCTACAGCCAGATCAATGAGAAGTTCAAATATTCGGAAGGTAATGTTATACAGGTAACTTATATTATTAATGCCAATGGTGATACTATTGGAAGTTATTCAACCACCGGAACCCGCTACAAGACTACGATAAACAGGTACCGGAGTATTGATATCCCTCTTGTTGTAGGCTACGAATTAGGTAACGGAAGATTACATGCCAATATTAACGCAGGTGCAGTTGTAAATATTTACAGCTGGCAAAAAGGTGATGTTTTAGATACTGCCGGAAGGCCGGTAAATATCAGTACCGGAAAAAATTCATCGCCATACCAGTTTAAAACAAATGCAGGTATAGGCTTTATTGCTGCAGTATCGGTTTATTATAAATTAAATGACAGGCTGCACCTGATGGCAGAACCTTATTTCCGCTATAACTTTTCGCCCATGAATAAAGAAAGCATAACGCTTAAACAAAAATATCAAACTGCCGGTTTACGATTGGGTGTAAGGCTTGATTTAAAATAAAAATAATCAGGCAGCAAAAAAAATAAATAAAGTATCTGATTACGGTACACTATTTAAAAAAACAGCAATGAAATTAAAAACGATCATATTGGTATTATTTACGGGTGTGTTTTTTTTAAGCGCCTGTCAAAAAGATACAGATATTTTTGTACCCAATACCGGACAACTGAACGGGCCTGATACCAGCTGGCATACAACTATAACCGCGGCCATGCCGGTAAGTGTCTTAAAAAATAATTTATTACCCGAAACGCATGTTGATAGTTTTGAGGTAAATGCAAATATTGCGACCATATTAACATCAACCGGGTTACAGGTTACATTTCCGCCAAACTGCTGTGTAAACGGAACAGGGCAACCAATCAGCGGTCGTGTACAGGTAGAGTTAATGCTGGTGAAAAAGAAAGGAGATATGATACGTGGCAATTTACCTACAACAACAAATGATAGTTTACAGGTTGCAGCCGGCCACATCTATATTAAGTTAACTAAAAACGGTCAGCAGGTTCAATTGGCGCCGGGTGTAAAAGTAAATATCCGTTATGCTGATGCACCTGTAAACCAGTTTATGAAATTTTTTGTTGGAGATGAAACAAATGCCACTCATTTTAACTGGTTACCCAATCCTGACTTAATCAATAATACAGTCTCAGCAGGTACGCAGGTCTACGAAATTAATACCAACAGGCAAAATTGGATAAGCATAGCTTATGTATATGATTTAAACAGTGTTGCCAAAGTAAACCTGTCTGCCGGACTTACGGCTTACTTTACCAATGCCAACACAATTGTATTTGCTGTTTTAAAAGATTTACGTTCTGTTGCAGCCATGCATGGAGAAACAGCTGCCCGAAAATTCATCAGCCCAAAATTACCGGTTGGTAAAGCAGTAACCGTTGTTGTAATTTCAAAGCAGGGTAATGATTATTATTTAGGCTATGAGACCACCGTAACGGTTGCACCAACATCAGGTTCAGGCAATCAGTCTGTTCAGGTAAACCCAATAAAAAAATCCTTGCCCGAAATATTAGTTTATCTCAATTCGCTTTAATTCTGAAATTAAAACAGGCTGCAATAAATTGCAGCCTGTTGTTTTACAAAAATATCTTTCTTTATCAGGAAACCAAGGTTCCTACTTTTTCGCCACTTACCACTTTTAAAAGATTACCTGGCGTGTTCATATCAAACACTACAATTGGTAAATCATTTTCCATACACAAGGTAAATGCAGTCATATCCATCACTTTCAGGTTCTTTTGAATGCAGTCACTGAAGGAAATGGTTTCATATTTTGTAGCTGATGGGTCTTTTTCCGGATCAGCTGTATAAATTCCATTAACCCGGGTGCCTTTTAAAATCACTTCGGCCTTTATTTCAATTGCTCTTAACGAGCCAGCAGTATCTGTAGTAAAATAAGGATTACCGGTACCGGCACCAAAAATAACAACCCTTCCTTTTTCCAGGTGACGCATAGCTCGTCTGCGTATATAAGGCTCTGCAATCTGTTCCATTTTAATAGCACTTTGTAACCTGGTGTAAATGCCAGCTTTCTCCAAACCGCTTTGCAGTGCCATGCCGTTTATAACGGTAGCCAGCATGCCCATATAATCACCCTGCGCCCTTTCAATACCACTCTCTGCTTCATTCATACCCCGGTAAATATTACCGCCGCCAATAACAATGGCTACCTGTACGCCAAGTTCGGTAATTGATTTTATATCCTGTGCATACCGTGAAATAACATCACTGTCTAAACCAAAATTTTTATCGCCCATTAAAGATTCACCAGAAAGTTTAAGAAGTATTCGTTTGTACTTAGGAAGCATTTGCTGTAGTTATTTTTTGCGAAGATATATTTTTATAGCCGTTTAGTCGCTTTTATCGAATACATCATCGGCATTTTTTCTTCCATACCCTTTATTCGCCACATACCATCAGCTCCCTGTTCCAGGTTATTAAAGCAATTGCATGGCGAAAACGGGAACTCATTAAACTGTTCAATTTGCAAACCATATTTTAGTAATGAACTGAATATCTCAGCAAAAGGATGATTCCAGCCATGTTCAATGGATTTGATCGGTGCATTCCTGTCGGAATAAGAACCTGAAACCTCCTCAGTTATTACTTCGGTATTAAAATAATTGTACTTTATTTTTTCAAAATTTTCATCCATCATCCAAAGGGTGGGATGAAAATCGGCAATGTAAAAAGTGCCGCCAGGTTTTAAGAAGTACGCAATAATTTCTGCCCATTTATCAAGGTCGGGCAGCCAGCCGATAGTGCCGTAGGATGTGAAGACAATATCAAAGCCGGCCTCCCTAAATCCCTCCAAAGGAGGGACTTTAAAAGAATCTGCTAAATCATAGATGTTTGCACAAATAAAATTTGCTTTCAGGTTTAATTCTTCATTTATTTCTTTGGCTAGTTTAATTGCCTCATCACTTAAATCAACACCCACACAAGTTGCGCCTTCCCTGGCCCAGCTCATTGTATCCATTCCAAAATGGCATTGCAGGTGTAGTAAAGTTTTACCGTTTACATCGCCCAGTTCTTCCAGTTCAATTTTACATAAAGACGATTTTCCTTTTTTAAAAGAATCAAGATCATAAAATGCTGAATCTTTATGTACCACGGTACGTTTGTTCCATGATTTTTTGTTCTCCTCAAAATATGACTGATAGAATTCCATATTCTTAAATTTAAAGCAAGAAATTCAGGGTTTCATTGCCAGAAAAAAAACAACCTTATAAAATCAATTATAAGGTTGCTGTTAAAAACTATGTTGAAAGCATTATCCTAATGCTACTCTTTTAAAATCAGTAACCTTCAGTTCGGCGTCAATGCTTTTCAGGTAATCAGCAACAGATTTACTGTTATCTTTTACAAAAGCCTGGGCCATCAAAGTATTGTCTTTAAAAAACTTATTCATTTTACCATCAGCAATCTTCTCAGCCATTTCCGCTGGCTTACCTTCTGCCTTTATCATTTCAATGGCAATTGCTTTTTCTCTGTCCTTTGTTTCCTGAGAGATAGAAGTTTCGTCAACAGCCAATGGATTCATCGCAGCGATCTGCATAGCTACGTCTTTTCCTGCATCAGCAGCCTCTTTGGTCATAGATACCAAAACACCCATACGGTTTGCGCCATGAATATAAGAAGCTACATAAGGTGCATCAACTCTTTCAAATTTTGAAATAGCAATTTTTTCACCAATGGCTGCAAGCTTATCATTAATCATTTCCTCAACAGTTGCCCCGTTAATGGTAACAGTATTTAATTCTTCGGCTGTTTTTACATTGTTGGCAATGGCTGCATCGGCAATTGATTGTGCAAAGGCAACAAATTCTGCATTCTTACTAACGAAATCAGTTTCGCAGCTGATACAAAGAACGATACCGCTTTTACCATCGGCAGTTGTTTGTGCAATTACCACACCTTCTTTGGCTTCACGGTCACTGCGTTTTGCGGCAACTTTCTGGCCTTGCTTACGCAACCAGTCAATAGCTGCTTCAAAATCGCCGTTGCTTTCTGTTAATGCTTTGCGGCAATCTAACATACCGGCTCCTGTAGTTTGACGTAATTTATTTATATCTGCTGCTGTTATTGTAACACTCATAATAATTGATAATTAAAAATTAATAATTAATAATTCCTGCTGCTATTGGTTATTGTTTTAACAACTACTCTCAGCAAACCGGAATTATCGTTTGGAATTGGGGAGATTATCTTGCTCCACCACCTGCCGGCCTTCTGCCACCCTGGCCCGGACCTGCTACACGACGCTTAGGTTGAGAAGAAACTCCTCTTCCTCCACCACGCTTGTTCCTGTCATCACCGCCATCGGCTTTCGATTCAAAACGTGCTGCTTTTGCTTCTGCACTTTCTTCGGTATCGTGACTTTCCTCTTCGTCTTTATTTGCCTGGCGCTCCTGCAATCCTTCTGCAATAGCTGCTGTTAAATAATTAACAACAATAGCAATTGATTTTGTTGCATCATCATTTGAAGGGATGGCAAAATCAATTTTATTAGGATCGCAGTTAGTATCAACCATACCAAAAGTGCTGATGCCTAATTTCCTTGATTCGGCAAGTGCAATATGCTCATGACCTATATCAACCATTAAAACGGCTGCAGGTACACGGCTGATCTGTGCAATACCACCCAATACTTTCTCCATCTTATCCTTATCACGGGTAAGTGTTAAACGCTCTTTCTTAGTCAGGCTTTCTGCACTGCCATCAGCCAGCATTTTTTCGATGCTCTGCATCTTTTTAACGCTCTTACGAACGGTGTTGAAATTAGTTAACATACCACCCAGCCAACGCTCGGTTACATATGGCATATTTACACGCTTGGCACAATCGCTTACGATTTCTTTCGCTTGTTTTTTTGTTGCTACAAACATGATCTTTTTACCACTGCGTGCAATTGCTTTTAAAGCTGCTGCAGACTCCTGTAAACCTTCAACGGTTTTGTTCAGGTCGATAATATGAATGCCTTTCTTTTCAGCAAAGATGTAAGGCAACATCTTAGGGTTCCACTTTTTCTTCAAATGACCGAAGTGAACACCTGCTTCTAAAAGTTGCTGTTGTAAGGAAGTATTTTCCATTGTATTTAATTAGCTGTTAATTATTAATTGTTTGATGTTAATTGTTGTTGTGTTAACCGGTAAACGATTAACCAATAACTATTAACGTTTAGAGAACTGGAAGCTTCTTCTTGCTTTCTTACGGCCTGGCTTCTTACGCTCAACAGAACGTGGATCACGCTTTAATAAACCTGCAGCTTTTAAAGCCGGACGGTAATCAGCGCTAACCTCAATCAAAGCACGGGCAATACCCAGCTTGGTTGCTTCGGCCTGTCCTTTTACACCACCACCTGTAGCATTAACTACAACATCAAATTTATCGGCAGATTCAACCGTTTTTAAAGGTGCCTCAACCTGATTTTGTAAATACACCAACGGGAAATAAGTTTTATAGTCTTTGCCGTTAACTGTAATCTTACCATCTCCTTTACTCAGGAAGATACGTGTTACAGCTTCTTTTCTACGGCCGACTGCGTTTTTTTGCTTTTCCATTTATTTATTTAGCTTTTAGCTTTTTTTAAAATTTTAATTCTTTTGGTTGTTGTGCTCCGTGTGGATGCTCAGCACCCTGGTACACAAATAATTTTTTGTACATCTGGCGACCCAAACGGTTCTTAGGCAACATACCTTTAATAGCTCTTTCAATAAGAACTTCTGGACGACGCTTTAATAAGTTTTTAGCAGGCTCTTCCTTACGGCCACCGGGGTAACCACTGAAAGTGTCATAAACTTTGTCTTCCATTTTGTTACCGGTAAGTTTTACCTTTTCGCAATTGGTAACAATAATGTAATCGCCACAATCAACGTGTGGAGTGTAATAGGCTTTGTTTTTGCCTCTTAAGATTGCCGCAATACGGGCACACATACGACCAACGGTTTGATTAGTACCATCCACAACGTACCAGTTGTGTGTAACGGTAGCCTCGTTCGCATGTTTTGTAGTGAAATGTAATTTGCTCATTTTATTTTTTTTAAGTTTAACCACAGCCATCCCTGTGGTTTTAAATTTGGACGGCGAAGGTAATTGTAAATACAGCTATCTGCCAAAGAAAAAAGCAAGTATTTTTTATTGCACTTTTGTAATTAATTGATTTTCAGTAAAATTTTTGACTAATTAATTTCATCATCCTTATTAATAGGCCAAAAATTCAAATTTTATTAAGGTTGATCGCAATTATCAAGTATTACTTGCGGGGCTCATATATATAGTTAATTTTATGGCTATCTTAATTATATAATTCATTTAAGCATACTATATATGAACAACGATTTAATGCCCGGTGTAAAAACACCCGAAAAAAACAACCAGGTAATTTCTTATTATGCCCTCCGTATTTTGATTGGTGCCACGGGAGTTTTATTGCCTGTTCTGCTCATCATTGGTAACCTGATTTCCAACGAAACTTTAAAGATTGAATTTTCGGTAAGTGATTATTACGACAACGGAACGGCCGGAGATATTTTAGTGGGTATTTTATTTGTGCTTGGTTTCTTTTTAATGACCTACAAGGGATTTGATAAAACCGACAGCAGGGCTGCAAACCTTGGGTGTGTATTTGCCCTGGGGGTGGCGCTTTGCCCAACAACCAGTAGTAATCAGGTTATTCATATCCTGCATTTTGTGTTTGCAGTTTTATTGTTTTCTGTTTTTATTTTTTTCTCCATTTATCTTTTTCGTAAAACAGGGCCGGGCAGGCGCACCAAACAAAAAGATAACAGGAATAAGGTTTATCTTATTTGCGGTATTGTTATGATAGCTTGTATTGTTGGTATTGCCATCAGCATGATATGGTTTATCAGAACAAGTGCCCGCCTGCATCTTGTTTTCTGGTTCGAATCAATTGCACTGATAGCCTTTGGAATATCGTGGATAACCAAAGCAGAGTTTTTGTTTTTGAAAGATGAGGAAGATAAGCAGGGAAGTTAAACCGGATAACTATTTTGTATCAGGCAGATTTACTGTTTCATTTCCAAAGCCCCAGTTAATGCCAAACAAAGCAATAAGTTTATCAGCTACATTAAAATTCTTTCCAAAAGCTCCTTGAATGTAGAGGTTGTCTTTAATTTTAAAATTAACCATCCCAAGGGTTCTGTTATCGGAGGCAGAAACACCGTTGTTAAACCTGTATAAAGATTCAACACCAAAATTAAACTGTCCAAACTCCAACGCTATCTTTCCACCTACATCAATACTGTTGTTTTTCTCAATGATACCTTTTGCAGTCCTTGAGTAATTATCAAATAAATACCTAACGGAAAAATTAAGGTTGAAATAATTCCTATTTATTTCCTTATCGCCAATCTTCAATGGAATATACGACGACAAAGTGGTCCATATGCCCGACCTGCCCGACCTCCAGGATGTATCACCAACGCCATAAATGGCATAGGCTGCAGCTATATCCATCGAGAAGATGGGTCTTTGGTTGATTATATCATTTATCTTTTTTAACTGTTCGGCTGTACCGGTTGTTTTCAAATCAGCAACTTTCTGTAACAGCTCTGCCTTTTTATTGATCTTCTGTTCAAAACTCAGTGTAGTATCTCTGCTGATGGCATCAATAGGCGCCATTATAATACTCAATTCCTTTTGTGCGGTTTCATGCCATTCGCCAATTTTCTTTTTCAGATTTTCATAATGACTTTTCATATAAATTTTTACTACTGTAGTTCGCAATCCCACCGAAAATATTTTTTGTGCAATAGCATTTGAATCGGGTATCAGATCTTTTTTCAAAAAAGCCATCGAAATGCTTGTGAATTTTAATCCCGAAAAAGGGTTTATGCCGTTTATCTCTGTTACCGTTTTTCTTTCATCCGTTTTAGTTTTAAACCCAAGCAATGTATATACATTCCGGTTTTTGGGTTTTAGCCACCAGTAGGGTGCAAATTCAACAGAATAATTTTGAGGAAACCCATCGGAAGATTGCTGATACGATTGTGCCAGACCAAACACAAAAGCTTTTGGCGTATTGGGCGTTTGAATCAGACTTGGAGTTATGTCGGCAACTATAAAGGCCGGAGAGTTGGGCACAGCCAGGTCTTTTAAGGTAACATTATTATTAACTTCCTGTGCATACAATTGAAACCCCAGGAATATAATGACCAACAGAATTTTTAGTTTTTTCATAGTATTACGCAGTTAAATCAATTTCCATTAAAAGAAATACAGTACTAAAATCGTCGGCAACTACCTTGATGGGATCATCAAAATATAAATACCCGTCTTTACCGCCATCGAGATAATATTTGGCAGAAATTCTTTCGCTTTCTTTTTTCTTCGCTTCCTTATCACCAATAAGATCAATCTTGGTGAGGATAGTAAGCTGCTTTTTCTTAAGTGTTTTTCCGGTACCTATTTCCTGTTCGGCAATGTCGCCGGTAGCATCAACAGAATGTGCTACTGATTCTGAGGGGTCGGTTGATGACAGATCGAGCACAGTTGCCCTGGAAGCTGCAAGGCCTATCGTATCAATATCCGCCATTAAGGCAATCCTGCTGCTGTCTTTTCCAACATCATAACTATATATACTCATAAAAAAGATTTACCGCCTACTCTTTATCCCGTTTTCGGCATTCCGGTTTTTAAACTCTGGGTTGCAGATGGCTGCAACGCACATTACTGCTAACCTATAAAAAATAAAGGAGAAATAAAATACCTCATACCGGTAAGTGGCAAAACCAGAATATAGTTCTGCACATCTTGGCATCTGCCATTATTTAATTAATTTATTTCTCCATCACAAACTGCACTATGTCCTTAAGCTGGAATGAAAACCCGCAGACCAGTACTAGTGTGTCCAGCCTTTTATTAACGAAACCTAAAGGATAGTGTTTTTGTTTGAGTTGTATAGGTAAGTATAGAGTGTGATATCTGTGTCATACCTTTCTTCCATACAAATTTGAACCGTATCTTTACAACATGCAGTTTTCAAGTATCATCAATGCCAAAATAAAAAATGAAACCGACCGGCCGCAAATGCGGAAAGCGCTTTTCCCGGTAAGTGAACGCCTGCAGAAATACCTGCGCCAGTACGGACGTGATATTAAATTGTCCATATCGTACCGCGACCTCTTGAACTACAGGCACACTGTTGCCCTTAAAAACAAACAGGGTAAACTTACCCACTGGGAAACCGCCATTTACGATCTTAAAGAAATGGAGTTTTTGAAAGAAGGGCTCATTAAAACCTATGCTGCTTTAAAAACAGAAGGAAATCTGAGTTTTATAAAACACCTGGATGTGGAGCGTATTGATTTCTGCGAATTTGGTAACAGCGTTCCTTTCCGCATCCGTATCATCAACCGCATTAATGATAATTACGATCATTATTATATCAAAGCCGAAGATTCATCCCGTATTTACGGGCTCGAACTGGAAGACCTGTTAAGCCCGAACCGGATCACTTTTTTATCGCATAAGGGAACATTGGTAGAAGAACATATTGCAGGCATTCCCGGCGATGTTTTCCTGGAAGATTATTTGCAACTGCCCGAAACCAATAAGATACGCATAGCCAAAGAGTTTGTAAAATTTAATGAGCGCTGTTTTGCCCGTTTACTGGGCGATATGCGGAGCTATAATTTTGTGGTTGATATTACGCCTGATATTGAAGATTACCAATACCGCATGCGTGCCATTGATTTTGACCAGCAGAGTTATGAAGGCAAAAAAAATTTATATCTGCCCCAGTTTTACCGGGAAAACTATGATTATGTTGAACTGGTTTTAAAAACCTTAAGCCCCGACGTAATTGGACAATACCAGATGGAGGAACAGACTGCCATGGCCTACCGGGCTATTGCCGGCCGTAAACAATTGCTGGAGCTGCTCAGTATAATGATTAAAGACGAACTGTCTGAATTTCATAAAATAAAAATGCTGAGAGAAGAACTGAACGAGCACTTTGACACAAAGTATTTTTCTAAATGCAGCACCATGGGCACCATTGTAAAAAGACAGTTGAAACTGGTTTTACGCAAACATTTGCAGCAGATTATTCCGTCCTGATCATTCTTTTCATCGCCTTTAATTTTTTACCTTTATTGTCATTTCATTGCTATGTACAATTCAAAACAAACAATTGCATTACAGAAAACCACCAGTGAGTGGCTGGCGTTGGTAAAATCCAAAAACGGCATGGAGGCTCTTAAAAAAAACACTGAAGGTTTACGCAACTGCCTCCGCTTTCACGAATACCGGTATTATGTACAAAACGACCCGCTCATCAGCGATTTTGAATATGACAGCTTGTTTAAATTACTGGAACAATTTGAAAAAGAAAACCCTGGAGCTATAACCATTGATTCGCCAACACAACGTGTTGGTAAGGGTTTGATAAAAGATTTTCCGAAAAAGCAGCATCTGGTTCCCATGCTTTCTTTGGATAATTCCTATAATGCCGAAGACCTGATTGATTTTGACCGTAAAGCAAAAGAATTAGCGGGCTTACCTGAAATTGAGTATTGCGTTGAGCCCAAGTTTGATGGTGCCAGCATTTCAATCATTTATGAAAATGATTTTTTTACAAGAGCTGTTACCAGGGGCGATGGTGAAGTAGGTGACGAGATTACGCAAAATATAAAACAGATAAAGTCAGTTCCGCTTTCAGCAAAATTCAGCGAATACGGTATTGAGCAGGCAGAGATACGGGGCGAAGTACTGATGAATAAAAATAATTTTAAAGCTTATAATGATGCTTTGATTGAGGAAGGTATTCCGCCGCTGGCAAATCCACGCAATGCAGCAGCCGGTTCATTAAGAATTAAAGATACCGCTGAAGTAAGCCGCCGTAACCTGGAAGCATTCTTATACCACGTAAGTTTTATTCTTGAAAGTGGGCACCCGGCGACTGACAACCGGCTACCCACAACCCATTCGGGTATGCTGGAAATGCTTTGGAACCTTGGCTTCAGAAGCCCTAAAAATGAAATGAAAGTTTTTACGGGTATTGATGCTGTTATAAAACATGTACATGATTTTGAAAAAGAACGGGATAACCTCGGTTACGAGATTGATGGCATGGTGATAAAAGTAAACGACCTGTACCTGCAGGAAGAACTGGGCATGACATCGCATCATCCACGCTGGGCCATTGCTTTTAAGTTTAAAGCCAGGCAGGGTACCAGTAAATTACTGGCAGTCGAATTTCAGATAGGCCGTACCGGTGCCGTTACGCCTGTTGCTAAAATACAACCGGTGCAGGTAGGCGGTGTTACGGTAAGTAGCATATCTATCCATAATGAAGAATACATAAAAGAAAAAAGGCTGAAGCTGGGCGACACTATTTTAATAGAACGGAGCGGCGATGTAATACCGCAGATTGTAAAATCTTTTCCCGAACTGAGAAAAGGCAATGAGGCTGACATTAAGTTTCCTACCCATTGCCCTGTTTGCAAGGACGCCTTATTTAAACCAGAGGAAGATGCGGTATGGCGTTGTATAAACCTCTCCTGCCCGGCTCATATAGTTGAAGGCATTATACATTTTGTAAGTAAAGACGCCATGGACATTCGAAGCTTTGGCGAAGCCAATGTGCGTAAATTTTATGAGTTGGGTTTGTTGAATACAATACCCGAAGTGTACAGTTTACCCTATGATAAAATCGGCAACCTGGATGGCTTTGGCGAAAAATCTGTTACTAAACTGAAGCAGGCTATAGAAGATTCTAAAATGCAGCCCCTTAACCGCCTGATATATGCATTGGGCATCCGCTATGTTGGCGAAACAACTGCCAAGACCTTAGCTAACGCTGTAAACCACCTGTTAGAATTTAAAGACTTTACCGAGGAAAGACTTAAAGAGCTGGAAGATGTGGGTGTAAAAGTTGCTAAAACCGTTTATGAATTCTTTCATAATGCCGATAATCTGTTTTTATTAGAGCAACTGGAACAGCTGGGCCTTCAGTTAAAGAACCAAAAGAAAGAGCTGGTAAGTGGCGGCAATCTCAGCGGACAAACCTTTCTGTTCACAGGTACGCTTTTACAGTTAAAACGTAGTGACGCCGAGGCCCTGGTAGAAAAGAACGGTGGCAAATTAATAAGCGGGGTTAGCAGCAACTTAAACTACCTGGTGGCAGGCGAAAAGGCTGGCAGCAAGCTCGAAAAGGCTAAAAAAATACCCGCGGTTAAAATAATATCCGAACAAGATTTTTTAAAAATGCTTCCTGGTTAGTAAAAAAAAACATTATATTTATAGTAGCCTTTTTACAAAAATGAAAAAGCTATTCGGTTGATCTAATTTTTACTTTTTAAATCATCTTGTTATGATTAAAAAAATATCCGGCGAAGTCTGGAAGCAGATCACTTTCAACGGCTACAAACAACTGCGAAAAAAATACGCTGCTTCCTCTCATGGCAGAGCCGCAAGTTATAACTCAGATATTTTTAAAGATGGGAAATTATTAAACGGATCACTCACATCCGGTTACCGTACCTTAAATCTGCACATCGAAAACGGAAACGGTACTATTTATATTCACCGGGAGGTAGCCAGGCTCTTTTGTAAAAAGCCTTCACCAAAATATAAATATGTAATTCATGTTAATCACAAGAAAAAAGATAACCATTATAAAAACCTGAAGTGGGCAACACTTGAAACTGTAAGTTCTCACCAGCAAAACAGTCCTGAAAAAATTGCCTATAAAAAACGACAGGCTAACCGGACTGTTGGCCTTAAACTTAATGCCAAACAGGTTAAAGCAATTAAGGATATAATTAAAAACCCGAAGCGAAAACTTACTTATAAGCAACTTGCCGCCAAATACAAGGTAAGTGAAATGACCTTGTATCGGATTAAGAGTGGAGAGAATTGGGGCCGGATAAAATAGTTATAATTAAACCACGCCTTAAAAACGGAACCGGTTATTAACCGGTTCCGTTTTTATTTTATTAAATTAGCAATACTTAAAAAAATATTATGCTGCAATCAACTACACTAAAATTTCTTACCGGTCTTAAAAAGAACAATAACAAAATATGGTTTGAAGAAAACCGGAAACAGTATGATGCAGCTAAAGCAGATTTTTTTACTTTAGTTGAATCGCTTATAAAGCATACTGGAAAATTTGATTCTCTCATTGGTAATCTTGCAGCAAAGGATTGTCTTTTCAGAATAAACAGGGATGTTCGGTTTAGTAAAGATAAAAGCCCCTATAAAAATAATTTAGCCGGCTATTTTAATAAAGGAGGCAAAAAAAGCAATGGCGCCGGTTATTATATACATATCGAACCCGGTAAAAGCTTTGCCGGCGGGGGAATATGGATGCCCGAAACAGGTGTGCTTGCCCGGATACGCCAGGAAATTGACTATAACCTTAAAGCATTTAAAAAAATAATTACAAGCCCTGCTTTCAAAAAAACATTCGCCAAGGGGTTGCATAGCGAGGTTACTTTATCAAGACCGCCTAAAGGATACGATGAACTTAACCCGGCCATTGAGTATCTTAAAATGAAAAGCTTTACAGTTGGCCGGTATTTTACCGATGCCGAAGTACAAAACAAAAACTTTGTAAAGGAGGTTGCAAAAACTTTTCAGGCAATGAAACCCCTGATTGATTTCTTAAATACTTCTCTCGAGTAAAAAACATGCATGAGCAGGCTGTCACAAAAACGGCCAGAGATAAAAATCTCCGGCCTTGCTTACCTCTGAAACC
>JBATAS010000454.1:0-14841 GCA_049661965.1 Ferruginibacter sp.
GAACTGGGTAAAAAAATATTTTAAGTTTACAGCAGTGGCATTAATGGCCGTATTAATAAGCTGGTTCTTTTTACCGCAACAGATGAACAATGCATTGCTGCCAATTGTTTTGTTGTTGATTTACCGCAGTGTAAAAAAATCTTTGGCCACGAATTAATACGAATGAATTATCTGGAACCTATGGAACAAAAAACATTCACATATCAAGCTTCAAAAATTTTTTACCGTACAGTTGGTAAAGGCAACCCTGTTATTTTAATTCATGGCTTTGCCGAGGATGGAGATATCTGGAAAAATCAAATTGAATTTCTAAAAGATCATTTTACTTTAATCATACCTGACCTGCCCGGCAGCGGCAAATCTGAAATGATAAACGACATGAGTATTGAAGTCATGGCTGAAACAATAAAAGAAATTATTGATGTTGAGGTCTTTAAAGTCTCCTCCACCAAGGGAGATTTAGAAGGGGCTGAGGTTTGCCTCATTGGCCACAGCATGGGTGGTTATATCAGCCTAGCGCTTGCCGAAAAATATCCAGCCATGTTTTCGTCAATAGCACTGGTACATTCTTCTGCGTTTGCAGATAGTGAAGAAAAAAAAGCAAACCGTTTAAAATCAATTGAATTTGTAAAAAAGAACGGCGCTTTTGAATTTTTAAAAGCAGTTATTGCCGACCTGTTTACCGAAAACTGGTATGCCGGCAACAGAAAGATTGTAGATGATCTTATTGAAAAAAGTAAAAACTTTACCGATGAAGCTATCATTGCCTATTACCATGCCATGATAAACAGGCCCGACAGAACCAGCATTTTAAAAAACTTCAACAATCCCATACTATTCATCATTGGTGAGCATGACAAAGCGGTACCCTTTCAGCAAAGTTTGCAACAATCTTATTTACCTGATCAGTCACATATTCACATCTTCCGTAACAGCGCACATATGGGTATGCTGGAAGAAAAAGAGAAAGTAAATAAAGTCTTATTACAATTTTTACAATAAAAGCTCCATGCTATACAGCGAATCTGTTTCTTTTGTTGTCATATAGTTGATTTAATGCTTTTGATGAAAAAAACTATTGTATTCCTTTTTTTGATTTTACCCTTTGCCAGTGCAACTGCTTCCCACATTTCCGGAGGTGAAATGATTTATGAATATTTAGGCCCGGGGGCTGCACCCAATACAAAAAAATACAGGATAACTTTAAAACTTTTTCGTGACAACAAATGTTTCAACTGCGCCGAAATACCAAGCTTTGTAAGAATAGGTATTTTTAATAACAACAATAATTTACAAATACCAATGTCGCCTTTTGATGTATATCAAAGCTCGGAAATTCATGTTCCTGTTACACCCCCGCCAAACTGTATGACGAACCCTCCGGAATTGAATTATGCTATGGGTTCATTTGTATTCATTATTGATCTTCCCGACAATGCAAATGGTTATACAGCAGTTTATCAAACCTGTTGCCGCGTTACTCCAATAGAAAATATTGCTACCATTCCACCACCGGGGCAGGGAGAAGGATCTACCTATGTTTGTACCATACCCGGCAGCAATCAATTAGCATCGGGTAATAACAGCAGCCCCCAATTCAGAACACAACTGGGACCGGTTTGTTATCGCACTAATTTTACTTTTGACTTTAGTGCATTTGATCCTGATGGAGACTCATTGGTTTATTCATTTTGCAATGCATTTAACCGTGGAGCTTCTACTAATTCAGCGCCGGTAAACCCATCAACTCCACCTTATCAATCTGTTAATTATATTAATGGATATTCAGGTACAACCCCGTTGGGGCCAGGAGCTGTATTAAATGCCCGAACTGGCATCATATCAGGCTTAGCACCACAAAGCCCCGGCAGGTATGTTGTATGTGTATGCATTGATGAATACAGAAATGGAGTTTTGATAGGACGCCACAGAAAAGATTTTATTTTAACTGTTCATGATTGTGCAGTAGCAACGGCATCATTGCCTGCTTCATATACAAACTGCGATGGATTTACTTTAACCTTTACAAATATTGCTTCTCCAGACAATATTGACAGCTACTATTGGGAGTTTGGTGATGGCAATACATCTACTCTGCCTGTACCAACGCATACTTATGCAGCGGCCGGAGATTATACATTAAAACTTGTGGTGAACAGAGGATCGCCCTGTGCCGATTCTTCAACATCTGTGGTAAAAGTATATCCAGGCTTTCGGCCCGATTTTACATTTGCCGGTCAGTGTAAGAATACAGCAATTCAGTTTTCAGACATAACTACTGCTGATTATGGTATAATTAATTTCTGGAAATGGAATTTTGGTAATCCATCATCCCCTGCAAACAGTTCTGCCTTACAAAATCCAACGCATATTTATTCCACTCCCGGTTTATTTGATGTAAGTTTTATTGTGATGAGCACCAAAGGTTGTATTGATACCATCTTAAAAACTATTGAAATATTAGATAAGCCCCCGCTTACAGTAACAGGCGACACACTTATATGTTTTATAGATACCCTGCAATTACAAGCTATTGGTACCGGTACATTTAACTGGTCGCCTAATTACAACATCAATAATACCAGCTCTGCTACCCCATTGGTAAGCCCCGATGTTCCTACTACTTATTATGTTACCATTACAGATCCTTTTGGTTGTAAGGGAAGTGATTCAATAAAAGTAGATGTAAAACTTTTTGTTACGCTTGCAGCCGGTAATGATACTTTGATCTGCAAAAGCGACCAGGTAGTTTTACAATTACATAGCGATGCATTGCATTACCAATGGACGGAAACCCCTTCAGGCAGCACATTAAATAATCCAACACTAAAAAGTCCAATTGCAACACCACTTAAAAGTACAACGTATCATGTTGTTGGTAATATTGGTAAATGTATTGCCGAAGATGAAATAACTGTTACGCCGGTTCCGTATCCCGGTGCTGATGCCGGTTCCGATCAACATATTTGTTTTGGCAATGATGGCCAACTGAATGCATCAGGTGGCAGTATTTATTCATGGACACCTGAAGCTTTTTTAACTGCTGCAAATATACACAACCCGGTTGTTGTAAACCCTACTGCCAATATCAGGTATATAGTTACCGTACGTGACGTGCTGGGTTGCCCCAAGCCGGTAAAAGACACGGTTATGATTTTTGTTGATAAAATTGTTGCCGATGCCGGACCGGCAGATACATCTGTTGTTATTGGCCAGCCATTGCAGTTATATGCAAGTGGCAGTATTAATTATAGCTGGACACCATCTACCTGGTTAAATAATACTTTAATAAGTAACCCTGTTGCTTTTCCGCAAAATGATATATTATACAAAGTGAGGGTAAGTAATAATACGGGTTGTTTTGATACAGACAGTATCCGCGTTCACGTATTTAAAGTACTGCCTGATCTTTTTGTACCTAATGCCTTTACGCCAAACAATGACGGCATCAATGACATTTTTAAACCGATTCCCATTGGTATGAAATCTGTAGATATTTTTAAAATATATAACCGCTGGGGACAATTGTTATACTCAGGCACTGGTAATGGTACGGGATGGAATGGAAAATATTCGGGTAAAGCCCAGGAAGCAGCAACCTATATCTGGTATGCCGAGGGTACCGATTACCTTAATAATAAAATTAAAAGAAGAGGTTCTGTAATTTTGATTCGCTGATTTTTTATCATTTATACAAATTTCCACTTTGCAATTTTAACTTTACCAATACCCCGATTATATAAAAAATATGGGGGTAAACAGCGAATTGCTGTATTTTTAGGTCATATAAATGCTTTTAATAACCGTCATGAAGAAATTTCTTTTTATTTCCCTTTTTTTAATATTTGCAATACCGTCTTTTGCCAATCATATTTCAGGAGGTGAAATGATATATCAATACCTGGGGCCAGGAAGTGCTGCCAACACAAAAAAATATCGCATAACGCTCAGATTATTCAGGGATAATCTGGGAGGTGGTGCAGCCATGCCAAGCTCTGTTTTTATTGGCATTTTTAATAATGATAATAATTCACTGATAGCAGGGTCGCCGTTTAATGTGTCTTTAACAAGTACCATCAATGTACCTGTTACTGCACCACCTCCCTGTATGTTAAACCCGCCTAGTCTTGATTACAGTATGGGCTCTTTCGAAATGACTGTTGACCTGCCCAATAATTCAAGTGGTTACACTGCAGCTTATCAAACCTGCTGCCGCATATTTCCGCTTCAAAATGTATTAACACAAAACCAGCCGGCGCAGGGAGAGGGTTCAACCTATACATGTATCATACCCGGCTCAAACCAGTTACCAGCCGGTGTTAACAGCAGCCCACAGTTCAGAACACAATTAACCAGGGTGTGTTATAAAGCTCCTTTCACTTTTGATTTTGGCGCTTTTGACCCCGATGGAGATTCGCTGGTATATTCTTATTGTGATGCTTATAACCGCGGCAACTCAGTTAATTCTGGTAATGTAACACCATCAAACCCACCATACCTGCCGGTAAATTATATTAATGGGTATTCTGGTACTAATCCACTGGGATCGGGTTCTTCATTAAATCGTAATACAGGTTTAATATCGGGCGTTGCTCCGCAAAGCGCCGGAAGATATGTTGTTTGCGTTTGTGTTGATGAATACCGCAACGGCGTTTTAATTGGCCGCCACCGTAAAGATTTTATTTTAAATGTAAGTGATTGTGATGTAGCCACTGCAACCCTGCTGAACCAGTATCCAAGTTGCGATGGTTTTACTTTAACTTTCGGTAATCTTACACCTTCCAATGCTATTTCAACCTATTTCTGGGACTTTGGAGATGGCAGCACATCAACTCAAGCTTCTCCAACACATACTTATGCTGATACCGGCGTATATATCTTAAAACTTGTTGTAAACCGCGGACTGATTTGTTCAGATTCTACTACTTCCGTTGTAAAAGTATTTCCGGGCTTTTTCCCCGATTTTACTTTTGCAGGTCAGTGCCAGAATGTTCCTGTTCAGTTTACCGACCTTACTACAGCAACTTATGGTGATGCAAACCGTTGGGTGTGGGACTTTGGAGAACCTGCATATCCCAACAATACATCAAACCTGAAAAACCCGACGCATAGTTACAGCAACACCGGCACTTACAATGTAGTATTCATTGTAGAAACCGATAAAGGTTGTATTGATACCTTAACAAAAACAATTGATATACTCGATCAGCCTCCATTAACTGCACCCAACGATACACTCATCTGTATCATTGATACCCTGCAGTTGAATGCAATGGGTACCGGTACATTTTTATGGAGCCCTAATTATATGATCAGCAATGTAAATATTGCCAACCCGCTGGTGAGCCCCGATGTTACAACAACATACAGTGTAAGACTTACCGATGCATTTGGCTGCACGGCCGATGAATCCATAACCGTAAACGTAAAATCTTTTGTTACCCTTTTTGGCGGCAATGATACCACCATTTGCCGCACAGACTCAATAACCTTACAACTTACCAGCGACGCATTACATTATATATGGACACCTGCTACCGGGTTAAACGACCCTACTTTACAAAACCCCAGGGCTGCACCATTGGTTACCACTACCTATCATGTAGTAGGTAATATTGGTAAATGTATTGCCGAAGATGATATAACCGTTACACCCATCCCTTACCCGGCAGCCAATGCAGGGCCCGATCAAACCATATGTGTGGGTACTTCGGCACAGCTGAATGCATCGGGTGGCAGTATATATTCCTGGAGCCCCACGGCTTTTTTAACGGCGGCAAATATTCCAAACCCGGTGTCGGTAAATCCAACGGATAATGTACGGTATATTGTTACCGTACGTGATGTGCTGGGTTGCCCCAAACCGGTAAAAGATACCATGATACTGACCGTAGCAAAAATAGTTGCAGATGCCGGGCCAAGAGACACATCAGTAGTAATAGGCCAGCCCCTGCATTTAAATGCAACCGGCAGCACCAATTATGCCTGGACACCAACCACCTGGCTTGATAATCCCAATATTTATAATCCTATTGCCCTGCCGCAAAACGATATTGAGTATGTAGTAAGGGTGAGCAATCCCCAGGGCTGTTTTGATACCGACAGCATTTTTGTTAAAGTATTTAAAGTAAGCCCCGATTTGTATGTACCCAATGCTTTTACGCCCAATGGCGATGGTAATAATGATATTTTTAAACCCATACCTCTTGGTATGAGATCCTTAGATATCTTCAGGGTGTACAACCGCTGGGGGCAAATGTTGTACAGTGGCACCGGAAACGGAAGCGGATGGGATGGTAAATTTGGCGGCAAAGCGCAAGAAGCTGCAACCTATGTATGGCATGCCGAGGGTGTAGATTATACCGGCAAAAAAATAAAAAGAAAAGGTACCGTTGTGCTGATACGGTAATTATATCTAATGTCAGTAAGTAAAACGCCGTCTCTTTTGTGATGACGGCGTTTTTCGTTAGTTTTAAGCCCTCTATTTTGCTTAACAAAACTATTTATGAAGAAAATTTTATTTCTCTGCCTTTTTGTTTTTCTAATATCGGATTCATTTGCAGCCCATATTACCGGCGGTGAAATTTATTATGAATACGTGGGACCTGGCTCTCTTCCGAATACTGACCACTATCGAATTACTTTGCGTTTGTTCCGGGAATGTAACGCTGCAGCAGGTTTTGATAACCCTGCCACCATTCGAATTTTCAGAACTGCAAACAATGCTCTTTTTTCAGATTTTTCAGTTCCACTTAATAACGTTCAAACCATTTCTATAAATCCATCAAATTATCCCTGTATAACCAATGTACCAAACCTTTGTTATGAAGTGGCATTTTATTTTCTGGATGTTGATCTGCCTTTCGATAATATTGGATATTCAGTTGCTTATACCAGGTGTTGCCGTGTAAATAATATTTTGAACATAACACCAAACACCAATGTTGGAAATTTATTTACCGCAACCATACCCGGCACATTTATCCTGGGAGCATCGGGTAAAAATGCAAGTCCTGTTTTTGTGTTAAAAGACACAGCAATAGTTTGCGGAGGAAATTCCTTTGTTTTAGATTTTGGAGCAAATGACCCAGATATTGGTGACTCTTTAAGTTATAGTTTTTGTGCTGCTTATAACGGACCAGACCTTAATAACCCTGCTCCTCCACCTAATCAATGGTTTCCTTTAGGGTATACAGCTCCGTATTCGGGTACCCAACCTTTAGGGCCTTCAGTTACAATTAACCCTGTTACCGGAATAATTTCAGGCATTGCTCCAAATTATGTTGGCTCAACAATGACTGGTGACAGGTATGTTGTAAGTGTGTGTGTAAACGAATGGCGAAATGGCCAGGTAATAAATACGCATCGAAAAGATTTTATCTTAAGAATTACTGATTGTATTCCAATCAGTGCAAACCCAAACTTTTCTTCTGTTACCTGTAATGGATTTACTGTAAATTTTACCCAAAACAGTTCAGGTGGCCCTAATCAGTTTTTTTGGGATTTTGGAGACCCTGCCAGCGGACCGGCAAATACATCTACTTTGCAAAACCCATCTCATACTTTTACCGATACAGGTCTTTACAATATTAAACTAAGAGTATCAATTAACGGGCAATGTACTGATTCGATTATCAGACCAATGGGTGTGTACCCTTTGTTTTTTCCGGGTTTTATTAATTCAACCCAACTCTGTGTAAATACACCCATTCAGTTTACCGATACCAGTTACTTCCGCTATGGCAATATAACCGCCTGGCAATGGAATTTTGGTGACCCTGCAAGCGGGCCGTCAAATACATCCACTGTATCAAACCCAACACATACCTATACTTCATCAGGGACATACCCCGTTAAACTTTTAGTTACTAATGATAAAGGATGTATTGACAGTATTACAAAAAATATTACCATTAATGATAATCCTCTGCTTACTTTGTTAAGCAATGATTCCACTTATTGCGGCCTCGACAGTTTACCACTGAATGCATCGGGTACCGGAACATATAACTGGACACCCAATACCAATATTATTAATGCCAATACGGCCAACCCAACGGTATTCCCCACTACGGCAACCTGGTATGTTGCCAGTTTAAGTGATGCCAATAGTTGTTTCAGCAAAGACTCTGTTTTGGTAACACCCAAATTCGATCTCAGTAATTCAATGACTGCAAGCGCCATTTCCATTTGCGAAGAAGATACCATTGTGCTTAAAGGTTTTACCAATAAGATTGATCATATCAACTGGCAATGGAGCCCGGCCGGCAGTGTTGAATCACCAACACTGGATACAACCAGGGCCTTTCCGGCTGCAAATACAGTTTATACGCTTACTACAACCTGGGGTACACATTGTGTGGCAACTGCCACCCAAAATATTACGGTAAAACCATTGGCCGTTCCCAATGCCGGCCCCGATGCAGCTTTATGCAACGGACAGGCAACTATACAACTTAATGCCAGTGGTGGCGATACTTATCAATGGTCGCCGGCAACTGGTTTAACTAATCCAAATATTCCAAACCCAATCGCATCACCCGATATTACCACTACCTATACTGTTACAGTGGGTGTAAACGGCTGCAGTAAAACCCGGGTCGACAGTATGGTGCTTACTGTAAGAACTTTACCGGCCATCAGCACTACCAACGATACGCTTATCTGCATTATTGATACGCTGCAGTTAAACAGTACCGGCACCGGTAATTTTGTATGGACGCCCAATTACAATATCAGCAATACCAATACAGCCAGTCCGCTGGTTAGCCCCGATGTGCCTACAACTTATTATGTGCGGTTAACAGATAATTTCGGTTGCTATCGTGATGACTCGGTTTTTGTAGATGTAAGAACGGGCGTAGCACTTAATGCCGGGGCCGATACGACCATTTGCCAGACAGATGATATTACGCTGAATCCAGTAAGTGATGGTTTGTATTACCAATGGACCCCGTCCACTTATCTTGATTTTGATAACATTAAAAATCCGGTGGCTACACCGCTTACCAACATAACCTATACGGTTGTTTCAAGCATTGGTAAATGCAGCAATACAGATGATATCAGCATTACAGTAGTGCCCTATCCTAAGCCCAATGCCGGGGCCGATATCAGCATATGCTCAGGGTTTTCGGCTCAGTTAAATGCAACAGGTGGAACAACCTATGCCTGGAGCCCGGCTACTTTTTTAAACAATACCTCTATCCCGAACCCGGTTTCGCAAAACCCTACCGCCAATATACAATACATAGTTACGGTAAGAGACAACCTCGGTTGTCCTAAACCTGTAAAAGATACCGTTTGGGTATATGTGGCACTGCCGGTTGTTGCCAATGCCGGATCTGACACCACCGTGGTTTTAGGCCAGCCGCTGCAGTTAAATGCAACCGGTGGCGATACTTATACCTGGTCGTTACCAACATGGCTTAATAATCCTAATATTCAAAACCCCATTGCATTACCGCAGGATGATATTACTTACCGGCTGACAGCTACAACTACGCAGGGTTGTGTTGGTGTTGATTTTATTAATGTGAAATTATATAAAGTAGATCCTGACCTGTATGTGCCTACCGCATTTTCGCCTGATGGTGATGGCATCAACGATATTTTAAAACCCATTTTACTGGGCATGAGAGACCTGCATTATTTTAAAGTATTTAACCGTTGGGGTAAACTGCTGTATTCAACCACCGAAAAAAACCAGGGATGGGACGGTAAGTTGAATGGAAAAGGGCAGGATGCTGCAACCTATATATGGATGGCAGAAGGAATAAACTACAGAGGCGAACTCAGGCAGAAAAAAGGATATACAATTTTGATCAGGTAAAGGAACTGTACAAATATTTGCAACAATTCAAAAGGGCATAAAGTAGATTTTACTTTATGCCCTTTGTGTAAAACCTTTATGCAACTTTGTGGTAAAATCAATCTTCATCCAGTATTTTGCAATTATGAAAAAAACAGTTTTAATAACGGGCGCTACGGCGGGCATAGGTAAAGCCTGCGCCATAAAATTTGCATCGGCAGGTTACGATGTGATTATTACAGGCCGCAGAAATGAAAGGCTGATTGATTTAAAAACACAGCTCGAAAAAGAATTTAGTATTGATGTGCTTACTTTATGTTTTGATGTGCAGGATAAAAAAGCAGTGGATAATGCATTAACCAACCTGCCGCAACGCTGGCAAAAAATTGATGTATTGATAAATAATGCAGGCCTTGCATTGGGCCGTGACAGTTTTGAAAACGCCGATATGGATGATTGGGAAACCATGCTGAACAGTAATGTACATGGTTTGCTTTATGTAAGTAAAGCCGTACTGCCTTTTATGCTGGCGCAGAAAAAAGGGCATATTGTAAACATGGGATCGGTAGCGGGTAAAGAAGTGTATCAAAACGGTAATGTTTATTGTGCCAGTAAATTTGCAGTAGATGCCATTACCAAAGCCATGCGGATTGACCTGTTGAAAGATAATATTAAAGTTACCGGCATACATCCCGGGGCAGTAGAAACAGAATTTTCTATTGTTCGTTTTAAAGGAGATGATAAAACAGCCAACGCTGCGTACGACGGGTTAACCCCTTTAACCCCGGCAGATATTGCCGAAACTGTTTTTTACTGTGTAAACTTACCAGCCCATGTCTGCATTAACGACCTGGTTATAACCTGCACTCAACAGGCAGGCACATATTATTTCAATAAAAATCTGTAAAACTCCTGTTCGGGTTAAATCATTGTAATTCTGTCTCTTATTGAGGCAATATTTAGCCCTGCCGTTCGTTATAAACAGGTTAAAGGGTATCTGAACCGTCAAATAGTTTGCAGATACTTTTTAAAGTTGTACACTTGCACATCCTTTACCTATTGATTATTAAGCATTATGAAAAACTTTTTCCTGCTTATCTTTTTTACCGCTTCTATGCTTTTGGGCATTAATACCACTGCACAAAATGTTATCAGGCAGCAGGCCTGCACTTCACCCGAAATACTTAAGCAGGCCGACAGCATAAAACAATTACTGGCAAAACAGGGTTTTAGAGTTGTAAAAGAAGCATCCATGCAAATGGTAAGCGAATATGAAATGCCGGTTATTGTTCCCTTAAATGAAGGCAGTTGGTACCAGTTCGTTTTTATAGGCGATATGAGTTCAAGGTTGTATGAAGTAAGGATGTACGACTGGAATGAAAAACAGGTAGTTTATCAAAAAAAATATTGGGGCGATGTGGATGGCAATGTGATCAGCTATTCCTACATACCAAAATTCTCGGAGTTTCATATGATTAAACCCGTACAGGTTAACAAAAAGAAAAAAGACCTTTGCGGATATGTGATGCTGCTGAAAAAATCAAATTAATACCCGTGCTTGGTTATTAATCAAAGTCCTCCCTAAAACGGAGGATTTTTTGTTTTTGTTATCTATACAGCTGTTTCAAAAAAAATTACCTGAAGAATAATTCTTTACAGATTATATAAACTCCCATCACCAAAACAAACCAGCCAAAACCTTTTTTAAGTTTATGCCCGGCAATTTTTTTAGCCATGGTACCACCAATAAAAATACCGGTAACTGCAATGGCTGTGATGATACTTAAAAATTTCCAATCAATATCAACATAGCCAATATCGCCGGTAAACCCAATCAGCGAGTTCAGTGCAATGATCAGTAAAGATGTGCCTACTGCTTTTTTCATAGGCATTTGCAAAAGCAATACCAGTGCCGGTATAATTAAAAATCCGCCGCCGGCACCCAGGAAACCCGTTGCCAGTCCAACTAATATACCATACAATAAAAGTTTAAAAGTATTGCTGCCTGGATTTGCTGTATCAGTATTTGCATTTTCCTTTCTTCCCCTGATCATGGCTGTTGATGCCATCAGCATCAGCACCGCAAACAAAACCATTATGGCCATGGATTGTTTCACCTCGAAACTTCCGATATTAAATAACACATCGGGAATAACAGGCATGATAAATTTACGGGTAATAAAAACGGTAGTGATGGAAGTGATGCCAAACAGCAAAGCAGTTTTAATGCTTACTAATCCTTTTGTATAATTATTAAAAGCACCAATCAATGAAGTGGCACCTACAACAAACAATGAATAAGAAGTTGCCATTACCGGATTCAGCATAAAGAGGTAAACCAGTATGGGTACCATTAAGATAGAACCTCCGCCACCAATCAATCCCAGCGATATACCAACCAGCGCTGATAAAAAATAACCAATTATTTCCATTATGCTTTTTTAGTTGCTGCAAAGATGGGAATATAATTATAAAGGTTGAGTGACAATAGTTACATTATTAATAGGTTATTACAATCCCGGCACCAATGCCCATATCACTGTCATAATGTGTTCCAATGGAAATATATTTTGTGACGATATATCTTAACCCTGCCATATACTCTTTATCGGTATTGATCATCCAGTTAAAGCGCAGTCTTGGTGTAAGTGCAATATCTTCTCTCGATAACTGGAACCTGAATTTTCCTTTACCATCCACCCGGGCATCGGCAATTACCAGCATGGGCAGTGTGTATGCAACACCGGCAATAAATGTTTTACGGCTGAGTTTATTGCTGGTTTGTCCGAACCAGTTTTTTTCTTCACTGCCGAAAAGATTTTTTGGGCCGCCTTCCATTTTAAAATGATAATCGAACCCCACATAGGGAAAGAGCCATTGGTTCCTTCCCATCCAGCGGCCAAACATGGTTTCGCTTTCGTATCCATGCATGTCGTGATACCCCAAGTGCCACAATGTATTCAACTGCCAGCGGGTTTGCGCAAGCATGGCCATACCATCGCTGCCATTGCTTGACAGGCCGATGTTTGCCATAAAGTGTATCATGCGGTCATCGGCATTTAATTTACGCCTGGCCAGTTTTGGATTGGGTATTTCGGGATTTGGCGGCGAGTTTTCGTAACTGAAAACACGGCCCATGCCACTCATCATGTGATATAATATATGACAGTGAAAAAACCAGTCGCCATCAGTATTGGCAGCAAACTCGATGCTGTCTGTTTCCATCGGCATCATGTCTAACACATTTTTCAGCGGAGCATACTCTCCCTGCCCATTCAACACCCTGAAATCGTGCCCGTGCAGATGCATCGGATGTCGCATCATGGAATTATTATACAAAACAATCCGTACGTTCTCTCCTTTCTTAATTAATATCCTGTCGCATTCCGAAATGGTTTTATTATCAAGCGTCCACACATAGCGATTCATATTTCCAGTAAGTTCAAATTTCAATTCTTTAACAGGTGCATCGGGCAATCTTGTTTTTTCCGGTGATCGCAGCATACCGTAGTTGAGTGTAACAATATCACCACTTTCAGATTCCATCTTCATACCCGGCATATTGTGATTTGCATGATTCTCTACTTTTGGTTTATCTTTTTCATTTTCAAAACCGGTTATTTCGGGATACATCACCACATTCATATCCATGGTCTGATTGCTCATCTTCATACCCATTGGCATCATATTACCGTTCATATCCATCATGTCGTTCATCATCTTCATGCCTTCAAAATATTTGAGCCTGGGTAATTTTTTTGCAGGCATTTTCATTCCACTACCCAGCCAGAGCGATGCAGATTTTGTGCGATCTTCTGCCGTCACTAAAAATTCATAACTCATATCCATTGGTACAGTAACAATCACATCATAGGTTTCCGACACGGCAATAATCAGCCGGTCAACTTCCACCGGCTCCACATCATTACCATCATTGGCTACCACAGTTATTTTTCCTCCGGCATAAGTGAGCCAGAAATAAGTAGATGCACCGCCGTTCGAAATCCGTAAACGAACTTTATCACCAGCTTTAAACTGGGGTTGCTCCATATTATTTTTTCCATTGATTAAAAAATAATCATAGTACACATCACTCACATCCATTGCATTCATCCGCTTCCACTCGTTGGAGAGTTTGGTTTTTAAATGCCCGCTTTTTATTGCTTCGCTGTAACTCTGCGTGGTTTTCTTTTTAATGGAAAACCAGTCGGTGGCATTGTGCAGGCTGCGGTCAACTTCTTTGGGGTTCATATCTGTCCACTCACTTAATACAATCGGCAGGGTTGGTATATCCATGTCTTCTCTTTTCTTCAGGATAAGTGAGCCATACATGCCTATCTGTTCCTGCAAGCCACTGTGACTGTGATACCAGTGCGTGCCGTTTTGAATGATTGGAAAACGGTAAACATGCGTTGTATGCGGTTTGATGGGCATCTGCGTAAGGTTGGGCACGCCATCATATTTATTTGGAAGAAACAGACCATGCCAGTGAAGCGATGTCGATTCATCCATCATATTATGTACATGAATCTCGGCTGTATCACCCTCGGTGAAAGTAAGGGTAGGCATGGGTATCATACCGTTTACGGCGATGGCCCGTTTTAGTTTTCCGGTAAAATTAACCATCGTGTCTTTTATATACAGATCGTAACGAACAAGTTTTGGCGATTCCGTGCCTGGCTTTGTTTTGTTGAAAGACTTATTTTCTTCCGGCAATTTTTTCATGTGCATATCGTGCTGTGCAAACACAGTTGCGCCAAAACAGATCATTATAATTGCCAGGATTATTCTTTTCATCATTTATTATTTTAAAGTATCCGTTACTTTACCGCAGGTAAGCATTGTTATACCGTAATATGGATTTTTAATGGCTGCCTCATCACTTAACCAATACATTTTTTTCATGGGACAAAACTGCTGGTAAATATTATCTGCTGAAAGTTTTACCGCTTTTGCCAGTGTATATATATTGCCGGATAGTGAAGCAAATGCTGTCCGCTGTGCCTCAATCTTTTTGGAAGCAGCAATTA
>JBATAS010000455.1:0-4617 GCA_049661965.1 Ferruginibacter sp.
GTGCCATTGAAGATATAAAAAACGGCAAACTGATAATAGTGGTTGATGATGAAGACCGGGAAAATGAAGGGGATTTTATTACTGCAGCCGATAACGCCACACCCGAAGTGATCAATTTTATGAGTACACATGGCAGGGGGTTGATATGTACGCCTATTACCGAAGAAAGATGCCGGGATTTAAACCTGCAACCCATGGTAATGGATAATACATCGCTGCATGAAACTGCTTTTACAGTAAGTATTGATTTGCTTGGAAACGGCTGTACAACGGGTATTTCGGCCCACGACAGGTCAAAGACTGTTTTATCGCTGGTAAACCCCGATACTAAAGCCGAAGACCTTGGCAGACCGGGGCACATTTTTCCATTAAGGGCAAAAAAGGGAGGCGTATTACGTCGTTCAGGCCATACCGAAGCTACCATTGATATGGCACGCCTTGCTGGTTTTGCACCTGCCGGTGTACTGGTTGAAATCATGAACGAAGATGGTAGCATGGCCCGTTTGCCTCAGCTTAAAGAAATAGCCAAAAAATTTGACCTGAAACTTATTTCCATAAAAGATTTAATTGAATACCGCCTGAAACAGGAAACCCTGATTAAAGAAGAAGTTCGGGTGCAGTTACCAACTAAATATGGTGTTTTTGAACTGATTGCTTTTGAACAATTGAATACCGGAGAAATTCATATGGCTTTAAAAAAAGGCGAATGGGAAAAAGAAGAGCCGGTTTTGGTAAGGGTACACAGCAGTTGTATGACCGGAGATATTCTTGGGTCGTTGCGTTGCGATTGCGGCGATCAACTGCATCATGCTATGAAGATGGTGGAAGATGCCGGTAAAGGCGTAGTGCTTTATATGAACCAGGAGGGGCGTGGTATTGGGCTGGTAAATAAACTTAAGGCCTATAAACTGCAGGAGCAGGGCCGTGACACCGTAGAAGCTAATCTTGAACTGGGATTTGATATGGACGAAAGGGATTATGGTGTTGGGGCACAGATATTACGCCATCTGGGCGTAAGTAAAATGAAACTGATGAGTAATAATCCACGCAAACGTGCAGGCCTGCTAGGCTATGGTTTGGAAGTGGTAGAAAATGTTTTGATTGAAATTGCATCAAACCCACACAATGAAAAATATTTACAGACTAAAAGAGACAAACTTGGGCATGAGATACTGAACGGTTGATCATGGTTTTTTGTTCTTCAGTTTTCTGCGTTCTTCACGTTGCTGTATTCTTTCGGCTTTGGTAAGTTTATCAAAATCTCTGCTGTACGAAAGCCGCACACCTGTTCTGTTTCGTTGGCCAAGTGTTGCATCAACCACAGTTCTGTTAAATCCAACAATTCGTAATTTACCATCCTTGGTTAACAGGTACTCAACCGTAATGTCGGGTGTAAGCAGCACGTTTGTGTTGCGGGCCTGTAAAATGTAGGGGTTATTATAATCAATATTACCGCCCAGCGAAATAACCAGCCTGCCATTGATATAAGCCTTCTTAAATCCAAAATTGCCCGATGCTTCCAAAGCATTAATAAGCTCGGTACTGGTAAGGTTATAGTTTGAATTAAAACTTATATACGGTGTTAAAGAAGGGTCTTTAAACAATTTTTGAAAAACGCGGGTTAACTGGTTATTTAAGAAAGCAGATATTACCTGCCCTGCAGTACCCGATAAGAAATTAGCCGTTGAAGCGCCAAACCCGCCGGTATTATCGTTGATGAAAGTATTAAACAGCAACAGCGAGGCAACCTGCCTGTTCTGTTCATTTTCATCTCTTGAGAACTTTTTCAGGTTTTCAAGTAATACCGGGTCTTTGGAATAATCGGTTTGTTTGTTCTGCGGAATTTCAAATTCAAATGCAATCTTTGGCGCTTTCAGGGTATTAGTCAGATGAGCAACTATAATCAGATCTGATTTCTGCTGAAATTTTCCTCGGCTTGTGGCCAGGCTGCTTAAATCTACATTGGGGGCCAGGTATTCAGCATCTATATTTATCTGGGCTTCATAAGGATCACCATTCCAGGTTATAGTACCATCATTTATCGAAAAATATTTTTGTAAAAAAGTCTGGAAATTAAATTTGTATTCACCATCGGTAATATCGTACCTGCCCCGTATAGATAAAGGCTCTTTACTGCCCACTGAAATATTTAAGATACCATTGCCGCGGCCTTTAATAATATCTCCGGTAACATCATCCAGTATCACATCTATTTTACAGGCAGGGTTAGCTGTAAGTTTCATGTTAACTAAAAAATTTGTTTCCTGCCTGCCTTTAAACTCATCTTCCATCCGGGCACCATACTGTATAAAATCTATATAATCAATCTTGCCATACTCCTGGCTGCTGCTGGTTGGTATAAAAATATGGCTGCTGTCAATTGCCGATGGCTCGCCGGTAATATTCATAATCATATCTGTAACAGGCCCGTTCAAAGTCATTACGGCTTTGCCAATTACTATTCCATAAAACTGGCTGTTATCTCTGCTGTTGGTGTTCAGCAATAACATTTTATCTGTTTCAAAACGGATATTATCAAAACCAAATTCAGTAAAAAATTTATGCTGAATTTTACCACTCGCAGTTCCTGAATTATTCAAGGTATCTTTCAATTGCAGGGTTCCAAAATCAATTTCATCAGGATTGAACAGGATGGTTTCGTTGTTGAATTTATAAACGCACTGGGTATAAATTACTTTCAATTCGCCTTCGGTGATATTTACGGTGCCTGTAACATACTGATGATCGGTGCCGCCATAAACTTTCAGGTCGCTGTTCATATTTCCCTTCATGTTGCTGAAAATTCCACCCAGGTAATTATCTAAAATACTGATGTCGAATTTTTCTGCATTAAATGCAAAATTCATCTGGTTGGCCGACGAATCTTTATAATTATAACTGCCATCAATGGTAAACTTATATAATTCGCCATCAGCATTGCCTTTAGCCGTTATTAAACCGGTTGTAGTGTTAACGTCTCCTTTTATATTTACCCTGCCTATTTCTTTATTATCAAGTCTGAAATCATCTGCAGCCCCATCAAATTCTATTATCTGGCGGCCAAAAGGCTCTCTTAATTTAAGTGTGCCTGTTAATATGCCTTCCAGCCTGGGCTGTTGTACAAACAGCGGCATAAAATCGTTGATGTTTACGGTTCTTAATTTTGCAACCAGGTTGGTGTGGTCTGTAAGTTCATCCAGTTCGGTAGAAATTACAATTTCCTGGTTGCCCTGGGTAAACCGTACATCATTGGCTTCTATGTACGACTTGCGTAAGGTTATTTCTCCATCTCTGGCCAGGTTCCATTTTTTATCATTAAGAATAAAGGAAGAAGGGGAAAAGTGAATTTTTACACCATCAGTATAGGTTTGCACACGGGCATTAAGATCTGCCGCATTCAGCGTTTTGCTGGCGCTGGTTGATAACTGAATATTGGAGATATCATTTTTTGAGCTCAGTACTAAAGTTGTGTTTGGAAAATGCAAACTGTCGGAAATGAAAAAATCGCTTACCGAAACAGTGGTATTCAAACTGTCGAGATTTCCCTTTCCTTCTAAAACAATATTTTCAAATCTTTTTCCATCGTAGCTGAAATCGGGTACTTTGGCATTTATGTTAAATTCATTTTTTGCCATCCTCAGGCTGCCCGAAAATTCTGCGTCGTTGAATCCTTTTAACCGGTTATCAAACAAGGTTACAAATTCATCTACCTGTTTTGTTTTTATAAGAAATGAAAAATCCTGGTCGCCGATATCATAATCCGGCTTTTCAAAATAAGAGGGATAATAACGATTGAGGAATATCTTAAATGCATCAGGCAGTTCAAGTATTTTAAATTTACCGGTAAGGCTTCCTTCAATTTCATTTGACCGGGCGGTGAGTATTTTATCAGCACCCTCAATCCGTGAGTTTAAATACAATGAATCAAAGGATAACCGGGAACTGTCGTGCAGCAGCAATGCATTATACACTTTTGCGGTACCCAGGAAATTATCAATATCATTACCCGTAAAATTCAAACTCAGCAGGCCCGATAAAGTAAAATCGCCTTTTGTAAAATTCAGTTTTTGCAGATTAGCTTTTTGCAGGTCGGCATCAAAGTTAAATTGGGTTGTATCTCCCAGCAGGCTTATTGATCCGCTTAGGTTTTTAATTTTTAAATTAGGGTCATCAATATCAAGATTTCCGGTAAAAAGATTTTTTACAAAAGTGCCATTTAAGGTTATGTTTTGATAGGTATAATCAGAAAACTGCAGGCTGTGAATTTTTCCGTCAAAATCTGCATTCTACTCATTTAAGGTAAAACCACTGCCTTTTACCTTACCATCAAGCGCAACAATACCCAGGCGGTTATTATTAAACAGCCTGCCAATGTTAAGCCCGGCCGATGAAATTTTACCTGAGTACGTAGGTATTTTGTCATCAGGAAGTTTCATGTTTACATCGGCATTTAAATTGCCCACACTGGTGTTTATATTTCCGTAGGCAACAAAATCTTTTATAAAGCCGGTAAATTTTCCTTTAAAACGGATATTTCCTAAACTGCTTAACTGCTGATGTCCGATAGCCTTTATTGTGGGTACCAGTTTTACAAGGTCGTTATAGTGGGTTTGCAGA
>JBATAS010000456.1:0-7033 GCA_049661965.1 Ferruginibacter sp.
TTTTGAAATTACCCAGCTCATGGTATAATCCATCGGGTCATTTTGTTTGTATAAAGAGATAGTGGTGTAATGTGTTTTATCGTTGTATAAATTATTGATATAGGTTTTAAGCCGCTGGTCGTTAACAGATGTTTGCGTGCCGTAAGCGCCCAGCAATGTTTTAAAAGGTGCTGCCAGGTCATTCACCATCGGGTTTACAGGTTCTAACGAAATTTCATCGTACAGGTCGTTGGTTATGTGAATAATATTAAACTCCAGTTTTTCCTTGTTCTTTAATGTTGTATCCGCTTCAATTATTCTTTGCAGATCGAATATCATTTCAAAAACAACACCGGCACCCGAATTATCAAAATAGCCACCATCAACAAAATAGTTAGCCTCTGTTTTACAGGTATCGCATTTTTTATGATCAATTCTTCCGGCCGGACTCAGGTACGGAAAACTGGCGCCCAGCACAATTCCTGTACTCAGGCGCATATCCTGTTTTTCATTTAATAAACTCAGTACATCAATACGGCCGTTAAATACCGAGTCGGAAATCTTTATGTTACTGATCACTCCAGGGCTGCCATCCTGCATACGGGTGGTGTTGATGCATAGTACCGGTAAATTATACGGCCTGTTTTTTTGGGTTATAATCTTTGTGAATGGTATACCCAGGCTGTCGTATAAAAAATTCTTTTTACCGGGAGCCTGTTCAATGGAGTGTGACAGGGCAGAGGCACGATCACTTACATTATACAGGGTTATCAGGTTCCGGAAAACATCGGGGCCTAAAGTACGTGCCAATGTATAGGTTAAAAAATCTGATTTTAAATAATCGGCACTGGCTTTCCAGTAAGCCGTATCAGAATTATCGAAGCGCTGCAGGTTTTCTTTGCTGCGTAAAAGCGAAAAAAAAGTGCCGTTGCCTATACTGCCGCCCGAAGCGCCGCTTAAGCAAAATAAATACTTCGAAAATTCACCATGTGTTTCATCTTCTAACTTCGACAAAGCCGAAGCCGTCCAATAACCCGAACGGGATGCACCACCATTTGCCATTACAAAAAATATCGGAACTTTTTTTATGCTGTCATTCAGCAGCATTTGCTGTCGCTCCGGATCATTTATCCAGTTGTTGAAATATTCTTTTAAGTTCTGGCGCTCCGAAAATTTATTACCGGTTTCGTTTTTTATCAGCCTGGTATAATGCGGTTCAATAAAATAACCAATCACAAAAGCCAATGTTAAAAACAGCAGGTGAAAATTAAAGCGCACTACAATAGAAATAATGGCCACCACATTGCCCAATATAAGCAGTATGGCAAAAGCCAGCAACAGAAAAGGAAATGTACCCAGCCAGGTAGAGAACTGTACCGATAATATGGTGGTTAAATAAACAGCCGTTGCTACCAGGCCAATACTGAAAAATGCCTGAAAATAACGTCTGTCTTCATTATCAGTTACTAATCTTAGCAATTTTCGCCATACACTAATCTTGGTATTATCAAACTCGTAATGATCTTTGTTTAAGGCTGAGTATTCGCCTTTGGCATCAATAATATTACGCCTGGTTAATACAAAAATTAAAAATGCAATCTGGAAGAAAAGTAACAGAATGATGAGGCCCCATATCCATTTAGTTAAGATGACCAGTAAACTGGCACCAACAATTATGGCATAGTTAGCAAATCTTACCCTGTTCCAAAACCGGAGTTTCCTTTCTTTTGATAACTTAGGTCTTTGTAATAATTTATTACCCATTTGATAAATAATAAAATACCAGCTGAAACTAAGGAATAGTAAAATATAGCAGATGGTCTTGGATAATTTTGGTGTATCGGGATAGGGGAGTTGAAAAAAAGCAAGAATGATAATAGTGATACAAGTAAAAGCCAGTATTCTTGGTCCGTGAATCCTGAGTGTTTGCCACATCAGATGCTTATCGCTCTGCTGCAGTTCTTTTGCTTTAGCTACAAGCCTTGATGAATACCAGGTGCTGACCACCCAAAATATCAAAGCCAACAAGAAAAGTCCGAAAACCTTACGGTTTTCCAGTGTAATGATCATTACATCTTTTCCCTGTGTTAAACTCCAGAAACACATAAAAGCAAAAAATAGAAAAAGAATTGCCGGAAAAAAAAGCCAGACTGCTTTTACAAAGTATCGCCAGAAATCGCCAACAAATAAGTCGCTGTAGCTGATGATTTTTTTACTGCTTTTAGCGTTAGCCATAATTTTAATTTTTAAAAAAAATTAAATACTGTTTTTTATTAGTGTATGTGATGGCTTTTGTAAGGATTGGCTGTTGACTTATTATGTGGCAACTGTTTTTTTAGTAAAACGGTTTCTGAAAAAAAGAAAAATGCCTGCAGCAGTAACCAAAAACCCACCATACATCAACATCGTGTTACTGCTTTTGCTCACAGGTGCATAGTAGGTTAGCTGAGCTTTACCAAAAGCATCTTTTTCAATTTTAGTCTTGGTGGCCGTAGGAGGTAAAGTAACCTTATACGATCTTGGATAATCAGCATCCACCATTACATACTGGGTTTCGGATATTTTTGTAATGTCAGGATCTTTGGTGTCCAGTTCGGCAATCCATTTCCCTTCTCCATCAAGTTTCAGCAGCCCCAGGATGATAAAGTTGGCGTGATAAGTCCTTTCCATCTCATCATTCTTTACATTGAAACCGGTAAGCTTATATTTTACAAATGACTTTATCAGGCTGTTCTTTATAATGGAAGGGTTATTGGCAGACTGCCGTTTATAATTATCCCAATACAAAGCGCTGTATTTTACTTTCATATCAACAGCTACCTCACCTTTATCATTGGCAACAAGATCCATGTATATTTTAAAGCCTTCGCCATCTTCTTGTGCATTTGCTGTAAAAAAGCAAAGGCAGCTAACCACTGCACCCAAAATGTATTTTACAAACGCTGGTTTCATCTGTTTGGTTTTAGTCCGCTTTTACTGCAAGCTATTCAGTATTGTCATTAATGTCTTTTCATGTTTATCGCCGGTATATGCTGTTGCATTTACTGTTATGCCCACTATATTCCCGTCTTGAACTTTAAAAGCCGCAGCCCAGTTTACAGCAACATTTCCATTATTTACCGTACTGCCTTTAAAAACATCATATCCATCTTCGGTTGCTATTTTTTTATATTTAAGTGTAAAGCCAGAAGCTTTTTTTTGCCAGTCATTGATAATACCCAGAGCTTTTACCGGATCAGAAATGCCTTTAAACTTATATACTTCTACAGTAGCGCTCCTGGCGTTATTGGCAATAATGTGTTTACATTCTGGAGCATAATATTTGTTAGGCTCCATTATTATCCAGTCATCGGGATAAGAAAATGTTACTATTTTTTTAAACGTGGTGTAATTACCGGGAACCTGTATTCTTTCTTTTTCAACCGGAACATTTTTTGCGATTACCGTATTTGACCCGTCAGCCGAATTTCCTTTATTTTCCGGTATTAACTTTGGCACCGCAGGGGCAGCCGATCCATCAAAGGTAGCCGCTATCTCATCAATTTTGCGGCGCAGGTAAATATCATCTTTCAGTTCGGGAGCTACTGCACCCATTTGTATATTTTCCCTTATTTCAACCACCATATATCTTTCATCACCTTCCTGTAGTTTTTGTAAGAACATGTTCTTGTTATTCATAGCATTTTCAAAAGCCTCATCGGCTGTTTTACGCCCTCCAATGCCTTCGCCACCAATAGCAGTACTTTCAATGGCATAATAGTTATCGTTCATTTTAAAACCGGGGTATGCATGACCAGGCACCAGGTAAATAATAGGGTCCATGCCGGCATTAGCCATTATACTGGCGTACAATAAGGACAGCTCAATACACAAGCCTGTTTTACCGGTTACCACTTCACGTGGCATGCGTATATTCTGCACAATGGAATTAACATCATTAATGTTTTCGGGTACACCGCTGGTGCCGCTATATACCATATGGCTTTGCAATGTTGCATTGTAGATACCTTTCAAAAAACGAACGCCTTCTTCTTCGCTGTTACCAACAGAAGCAGTTTCGCCTTTTAAAATTTTTTCCTGTACCTGTTGCGTAAAGTATTTAATAACCGGATCGTTGGGGGTAACCAGGCAGGAGAGCAACGGAACATTATCATAATATTCAGCCGCCGTACGAATTTCATCGGCCGGTAAAAAATTATACATAAAATCGTTACGGCCTTTTACCGGTATGGTAAAACTGTTTTCTATGGTCTTTATGTTATCTCCCTTCACCAGCAGTTTTATGGTTTCTTTAGAATCGGTAGTTTTTTCTGCAATCGCATCCGGAAATTTAGGATAACAGTTTACAACAACAGTCTGTCCCGAAAGTATGAGAGGAATCTTTTCAGCAATGGTCCAGTCAATATAGTTGCTTACTTTATACTGTATTTCCACATTTTTTGCATCGGTTTCGCTGCTGTTTTTTATTTCCATCTTATACAAACTGTATTTGCCTTCAAAGGCATCTTCATTGGCATACACTTTATAAATAGATGACATGATAACCGGCGGTGCAGATATTTTTATATCGAGCACAGCAGGAGAAATACGGTTTAGTAACGGCTTAAAAAACGCAATTGCCAATCCCCCAAAAACCAAAATAAAAGGAAGAATTTTTTTCATTAGTTAAAGTTTGCAATAACCACAAAGTATTTATTACTACAAGTGAATTTAAAATAAATATGGCAATATTCAAATAATGCGAAAAAAACTTTAAATATTGAAGTGTAAGGGGTTATAAATGTTAAAATACACTTCATCTTCCAGGTCCTGTATTTTGAACAAATCGGTTATTCACTATATTTGGTTCACAAAAGATACCTTAACTATGAAGCATAATTTATTTTTGCTGCTGATAACTGTCATATTTTTTACAGCCTGTAATAATAATGACAGTGCCGTAAATGAGAATATTGCTGATACAATATTGCCAAAAGGTAAATATGTGGTAGATGAATACAGTAATGTTAAGGTGATGGACCCCAATACAGGCTCGTTTAACGACTACAATGGAACTAATTCAAATACTGGTAATCCTGATAAAAGTTCTGCATACGATAATCTAAAGAAAAAGTATAAAAACCTGCTTGTCTTTCATGCTGCCGATACCATGAAGATAAAAAGATCGTACATCGCCACACTTATTCTGGGTAAAGATCAGTCTATTGGTGCCCTGAAAGATGAAGTGATGGAACATGACTACAGTCCCAACGATTCATTATACACCGATACCGCCATAGACTTTGGCTCTAAAATGAAAGCCAGGCTGATTGATATGAGCGGAGCAGATAACAAAGGTTTTATTATTGAACTTTTAGGCGGCGAAGAAGCAGCTACACAAAGCTTAACCACAAAACGTAAAAAAGTACTCTGGCAATGGAAACTTACACCACAAACACCAGGACAAAAGGAGTTAAGGCTTTCCATCAATATTATTGAACGTGATGGCGAAACAGTTAACTTACCCGCCAAGAATATTGAGGTTGTTATTTTTGCCGAGAAAGAAGGTTTTATGGTACAGGCCGGTAAATTTTTTAACGAATATGGCAAATGGATTCTGGCATCTATATTAATACCGATTTTTATTGCCTGGTTTACAACCCGTATGCGTAATAAAAGTTACGACAGGCCTCAGTTAAAAACTCCTGTAACTCCCGAAGCGGAAAAAAAGCCACAAACAACTGCTAATCCCGAACCACCGGGACCGGTATCAGAGTCTTAGACGGATGCAAACTGTTTTACCCAATTCTGTTTTACATTTGTACAAACACCATAAATGTATTATCCATCGCTGGAAGCCTGTTTACTGTTCCTTGAAAAAAATAATCAATTAATAAGGATTAAAGAAGAAGTTGATCCTTACCTTGAAATGGCGGCCATTCATTTACGTGTGCATGAAGCCGGTGGCCCTGCATTATTATTCGAAAATGCAAAAGGAAGCCGGTTCAGAACAGCTTCTAATATTTTTGGAACGCTGGAAAGAAGTGAGCTTATTTTTGGCGATACGCTTAAAACCGTACAACGGCTCATAGAACTCAAAGATGACCCGGTAAAAGCAATAAAGAGCCCGATAAAAAATTTAAGTGCCGGTTTAGCTGCCTTAAAAGCATTGCCTAAAAAAAATCCATTATCTAAATCCGTTTTATTTGAGGAAGTAAAGATTACCGATCTGCCGCAAATTCATCATTGGTTAAAAGACGGCGGTGCATTTGTAACACTGCCACAGGTGTATACCGAGGATATAGATAAGCCCGGCATCATGCATGCAAACCTGGGTATGTACCGCATCCAGTTATCGGGCAATAATTATGTACAGAATGAAGAAGCAGGTTTGCATTATCAACTGCATCGTGGTATTGGGGTTCATCAAACCAAAGCTAATAAAAAAGGGCAACCGCTTAAAGTAAGTGTGTTTGTTGGCGGGCCGCCATCGCATAGTGTGGCTGCGGTAATGCCGCTGCCCGAAGGGATAAGTGAAATGACTTTTGCCGGTGTATTGGGCAAACGAAAATTCAGGTATTGTTATGTAGATGGATTTTGCATAAGTACCGATGCCGATTTCGTTATCACAGGCCTTGTATATCCAAACGAAAACAAACCCGAAGGGCCTTTTGGCGATCATCTTGGTTATTATAGTCTCACCCATGATTTTCCGGTGATGAAAGTACAAAAGGTTTATGCCCGTAAAAATGCAATCTGGCCTTTTACTGTTGTTGGCCGTCCGCCACAGGAAGATACCAGCTTTGGGCAACTTATTCATAAAATGACGGGTAGGGCGCTTCAACAGGAAATACCCGGACTTAAAGAAGTACATGCCGTTGATGCAGCTGGTGTTCATCCCTTGTTACTGGCCATTGGCAGCGAAAGATATACGCCTTATGCCCCGGTCAAACAACCTGCCGAAATTTTAACCATTGCCAATCATATTTTAGGTACCGGACAACTTAGTCTGGCTAAGTTTTTATTTATTACTGCAGATGACGCAAATGAAATAAGTACGAATAATATTGAAGCC
>JBATAS010000457.1:0-3694 GCA_049661965.1 Ferruginibacter sp.
ATGAGTGGGTGTTTCTTACAAAATCAATATCACCGTCATTGTCAATATCGCCGGCAATAGCAGACCGCTCAGTTAAATTACTTAACAGGGCAGGTGCCTTACTTGCTGTTACATCGGTAAAAGTAAAATTAGGAGCACCGTTGCTGTACAATAACCTGCTTTTTGCAGTACCGTTGTTGGTATTAATAAGTAAATCCTTATTGCCATCATTATTAAAGTCGGCCCAGGTAAACCCGCCATCTTTTGCAGACGTACCAATATGCAGATTTTTTGCAGCGGCCTGGTTTGTAAATGACAATTGTGCCTGCGCTGAAACGACTGATAGTAATAGTACAGCAATAAAGCTGTATATACGGTAGTAGGAATACTTCCTTTGGGGTAGAAGTTGTAGCATTTCTTGGGGTTTAGATTAAAACAGGAGATGGTAATTTCCATATCCAGAATGCAAAAAACGAATAATTTATTTAAATAAACAAGAGTGCTTTTACTAAGTAAATTTACGAAGTATACACTAAAAAACAGAGTACCAGACTAAGTTTCAGGAGATTACGATGGGAGTTGGGAAATTTACTTATTAATATTTTTTTTACCTTTTACTAATGTAGTTGTATATCTACCCCGCTGTAGAAGCGAGTTTGCTGAGCTTAATCATTTTGTAAAATAATTTTCCATTTTTTCCAGGTCTGTATATTTGTCTTTACATCCAGTTCGCAAGAATGACCATTTAATATTTTGATTTCAGTAAGTGCAACCTGGAATTGTTTACCTTCTTCAGTAATAAAAGCCACCTGATTGTTTTCCAGACAAGTACACCGGGAACAGCTGCACCAATTAAGCCTTTTATTTTCCAGACTTTTGAAATTAGTTCCCTGTTCAATGGCATTATTTTTAAAAAATAACAAAAATTACTTAATAACGATTACTCAAATTTTCCTTCTTTTTTAATCAGGTTGAAAAAATTAGTGAGTTTGCCGCCAATTGCTTCTTCAAATGCAACCTGCATGTCATCGGGCTGGGGATGTTTAAACTTCCATTTATTAAAATAGTTATGAAGTGCAGCCTGCGTCTTTTCCCAGCCAACTGAAGACTCCAGCATATACATCCATAACGCAGCCTTAACATAAGATATTAATCCATACTCATCGCTGCTGGTAAATTTATCAGCAGGAATGTCCATGGCTGATTGCATAGGGATATTTTTTCCTATCACAGTATATATCATACTCAGGAATTCATCGGCTGGTAATTGCTTTACATCTTTTGGTATTGCATCTCCAAAAACTGAATTGGTCCTGTATTTTTCTGCCTCGTACCTGAATTGCAAATAAGAATTCAACCCTTCGTCCATCCAGGTATGCGCTCTTTCATTACTACCCAGCATAGACATAAACCAGTTGTGCCCTATTTCATGGGCAATTACAGCATCGAGTGTTTCAACCTTTGCATCAGGGCTGGTAATTAAAGTTATCATCGGGTATTCCATTCCTCCACTGGAATTATTTTTGGGCCCTTCAACTACCTGTACCACGGGGTAGTCATAATCACCAATCCAACTGCTGTATTTTTTTACGCCATCTTTAATATAATCCATACTGTTTGTCCAGATGGTTTTCTTTTTATTATGATAATAGGAAAAAGCATCAATTACTTTTCCTCCGGATAATTGTATGGTGTCGTATTGAATCACAAAGTCTTTATCCGCAAACCAGGCAAAATCAGGTACGTTTTGGGCATAGTAGCTTAATGTTTTATTTTCTTTTTTATTTACAGCTGTGTATTGAGCAGGTTTTTTGCTTCTTTCGGCAGCATTTTCAGAACCAATTTTTTTATATTGGTCAAGTTCAGTTTTAGTTTGTAATACACCGGTTGCACCAACAATATATTCGGCAGGTAAAGTAATGTCTACTGTGTAAGTTGCATACTCACTGTAAAACTCACCCATATCCAGGTATGGAAATTCATGCCAGCCATCTTTATCAAAAACTGCCGGTTTAGGATACCATTGGCAAGCCATGAACTCGCCGTCAGCATAACCCGATCTAGAAAAATAAGGAGGAAGCATAACTTTGAAAGGGGTGCTTATGATAACAGAATCGCCGGGATTGAGCGGCTTATTTAAAACCAGTTTTATAATATCAATATAGCGGCTGTCGGGATGGGCTTCGGTTTTTGCCTGCTCTCCATTTATTTTAAAGTCAAACCCATCAATGAAACCCGTACCAAAGTTTTCCAGCTTCTTCGAACGGCTTACATCGTTAGTTATCTGTTGTAGTAATGCAGTGTTTTTATTTTTATAGGCATTAGCCCAGATATGAAACCAGATAAAATTCAGTGACTCGGGTGAGTTGTTTTTGTAAACAATTGTTTCAAAACCAGTAATTGATTTTTCCTTGTCATCAAGGCTGGCTTTAATGTTGTACTGCAAATCCTGTTGCCAGTAATTTTGCTGAGCCTGTACAGTTAGTCCTGCTAAAAAGGTAATTAATAAGAGTGCTGTTTTCATATATAAATAATTGTAACTAAAATTAAAGAAAAGAATGAACCGGTAATATATGGGGATAAATATATTTTTAATGAAAGGGCTTTTTTTATGGATATAAACACCGGGATTTTATGTATTTTTTATCGTAAATTTAAAATAAAACATATGCAAACACATAACACAGATAAGATTATTGTATTTAAGGAATTTAATGATTATGCCGATGCAGGTTTTGCCCAGGCTAAATTAAAAGAAGCAGGTATTGAGTCTTTCCTGGAAAATGAGAATGTAGCGGGTTTGAATCCATTAGCTGGAATTGAACTCAAAATATTTTCGAAAGATAAAGAGAAGGTAGCGGAAATTTTAATACAGTGACATCCGGTTTCTTCCTGGAAACAAATTACAGATTGAATTCTGGCAAAGTTGTTGGTATATTACCATAAACAATACTGATGAAAAAAAATTCCGGAACGGTTATTAGTTGTTTATTGCTGTTTGCCATCAGCAGTTGTAGTAAAAAAAGTCATCCTTCCACCGAAACAACCAAGACTGTTAAAACTGCACCTGTAAAGAGGAAAGTGATTACCACTGTGCCTAAAGTGATACTTGTGAATGATGAAGTAGCTAAACGAAGCATTGATGGCAGGTATTATTATGATTTGCAGGGGCGTCGCTACTGGCGTAATAACCGGGATGGAAAATACTACCTGTTCAATAAATCAATGTTTGATAACCCGGATTTTAAAAGTCCTGTGAAACAATAGTTACAGTATTCAATCTTGTTGCTTAAAAATTTAAAGCTTTCTTAATTTAATTACTACCGCTTTTGAAACAGGCGTATTGCTTTTTTCTGCAACACTGTTTATTGACACCAGCACATTTGTTTCGGGAAAATAAGTTGCCGTACAGCCTTTGGGAATGGGATATGGTATTACAATAAACTTATGTGCAATCCTTTCCCTGTTATCTTCGTCATTAACCAGGTCAACAATATCACCCTGTTGCAGCTTATGCGTATTCATGTCGGCCTGGTTCATCAATATCACCCTTCTTTCGTTACGGATGCCGCGGTAGCGGTCGTCTAAACCATAGATGGTTGTATTAAACTGGTCGTGACTGCGGATAGTCATCATCATTAATTCATCATCTGCTAAAACAGAAGAGGAATGCACGGCAATATTAAAATGTGCTTTTTGTGATTGGGTTTCAAAG
>JBATAS010000458.1:0-1541 GCA_049661965.1 Ferruginibacter sp.
CTCGACGGTCGCCATCGGGATGGTGACGATGATCGGGAGCCAGGTGATGACCCAATACGCCCAACTTGTCAGGCTGATCTGCGCCTGCTCTACGAGAGCCTGCTGCACAAGGATGACCACGGCCGAGAAGCCTGCCGACACGAACCAGAGCGCCGCACGGTGCGTGTCAATGCTGACGACACCCCTGCGCCACGCCAGGAACATCCATGCCAGCACCAGGGGTGTGGACGCCGAGATGGACATGTTCGGCAGGATCGACACGCGCTGGAGCAAGAAGTTCAGGCCGAAGAGCGCCGCGATCCACACTGCCGGGTCCGCAGCGGCTCGCGGCCGCTCAAGCGTGCGCGGGTGCAAGCTGGTTGCTTGCCACGTCGGCATCGCCACGGGGCACCTCCAGGAGCAGTACTGTCCGCTCGGTGAACGTGGGAGACAGGCTGTCCAGCTCCTCGACCCGGCTGGTCTTGGGCACCACGGTGTGAACGACCATCGTCTGCGGATCGCCGAGATGCGCTCGGAGCACACGTCGGCTGGGCGCAGCCTGGAGGATGCGCACTCCGCGCACCTCCGCGACGTCAAGCGCTTCGCGGAGCGCCGCAGACGTGGCCTCCCCCCATTCCTTGCCGAGCTCGGTCGCTACGACAATGGTCGCAATCCGCGGAGTGGCCGTTTCGATCAATGCCGGCACTTGGTCGACGGTGAGAACCTCGGTGCGCGGATAGAGCCGGCGGACCTCCTCGGCAGACTGGATCCGGCCTCTGCGACCCAGTAGGAACACGGCGGCGGCGGCGCCGAGCAGCCCGCCTCCAACCATTCCGACCAGTGCCAGCGCAAGGCCGGATGGGCCACCCGGGCCCTCGGCGGATGCTCGGTGCAGCAGGCTGACACGGTTCGACTGCGCAATCAGCTCGCGCTGATTGTCAGCCAGGCCTTCACCGAGCCGATTGACACGGGCGCGCTCAGCCTGTGGGTCCGGCAGGGTCGCGTCGCGGATGACCTGTGTGGTGGTCCGCGCCACCTGCAGGATCTGCTCATTGAGGCGTGCGGCCGACGAAGCCACGGCTGCCTCCGCAATCGCGTTGGCGACCGTGATGGCCTCCTCCATGCTGTCCCCTCGCGACTCCACCTGGATCACGAGCGTATCCGGGGACGCGATCAGGCGTGTCTGGGCCCGGAGGGTTGCCTGGTCAATCCCGAGCTTTCCCGCGGCGTCCGCGTAGGCGCTACCTGAGTCGATCTCCGCGAGCATCGTCTGGACGAAACGCGCAACAGTCTGCGTGTCCGCAGCCTGAGTCGCGACCATCAGCTGCGCGGTGGCCTTGATCGGAGCTCTCGCGGTCGCCAACCCGGCGAGCAGGCCGCACAGCAGACCCGCGTACATCGGAATCCACCACCATCGGCGCAGCGCGTCCCGCACCGAAGGCGCCAAGACAGACTTCTCCCGCATTGTTTTCCCCTTCCCATTGAGACAGCGGCTTCCCCCGCCGCCAGCATCGCGACACCTCTGCGGGCCATTATCACAGACGTAGCGGCATCGACCGAAC
>JBATAS010000459.1:0-1739 GCA_049661965.1 Ferruginibacter sp.
CTTTTATACCGCCGTAATATTCTGTTTCCCTTGTATTGAGTTGAGATGTTAATTGTGCCAGGTAAGGATTAATGGCCGATAAATTCCGATAGGTATTTTTTGTCAACCGCCCTACCCATCCGGCCTGAAATGCAAAAACATTTTCGGCAATATAGGCTTCAGCAAAAACATTGGGCAGCCACACAAATTTTCCGTTATCCCATGTTGGTATAATACCGCCATTGATGCTGAACCTTGGTGTAGAAAAAACCAATGAAGGCGAAACCTGAAAAACATTGTTATTGATCTTTACATCAGGCATCAGACCCTTTGTTTTATACATCGTAACGTCTGCTTTTGCATCTACTTTAAAAGAGAATGCTTCGCCAAATTGTTTTTCAACAGGCACATTTAAAATGAAAGAAGTTTCAGTTAACTTATTTACGTTGGTAAAACTACTTACCTGTAAATTCGGGTTATAGTTTATGCCAAATTCACCGGTTTTTGTATTTCGTATTCCGATGTTAAAACCAAAGTCCTGGAACTGTTGTCTTACATCTTTTTTAGAATATTTATAAACACTGCTGTCAAAGCCATACAGGAAGTTTTCATCCATCCTTACATTAACTCCGGCATACACTTCGTTTGCCGGTAAAAAATAACTGCCGGTTGCTTTTACATTTAATTTTGAATATTGCTGGTATAATAATTTCCCTTTTGACGAAATATAATCGGCATATACATTAGCCAGGAACTGTTTGCCATCGCCAAAACTAAATCCGGCGCTTACATAAGGGGTAGCAAAATTACCGTACCCAACTTTTACAAAATTCCGTATACCCAGGTAAAGGTTGGTGTCCTGCTCCAAAGCCAGTGGCCGCAATGGTATGGGCTGATAGGCATAGAACAGGTTTTGTGGCGGAATATTATAGGTCAGTTCAGGCCGTGAAGTATCAGCATTTAAATGCGTAGCCGAAAAATTGATCTTAACCGCATTGCGTAATACAGGCTTGTAAGCCGAATTAATATCAATGGTTGAAGTTTTTTTAGGCGGATCTTTTTGAGCATAGATGTTTGTTGTTATTAAACTGGCTGCTGTAAGTAACACTGCCGGTAAAAAAAACAATCCTGATTTTCTGATATTGATCATTGAATATTTTTTATTTGAATTTTGCATGGTTTCTTTACTAAGTATTTTAATTATTCACTTTGCTAACGGCCTTTTCTTCCTCTATCGCTTTATCAAGTTTCTGTTGTGCTTCTTCTTTCAATTCGGGAATAACAGAATTTTTCGCTACACTCTCGTAAGTGGCTTTTGCATTGAAATAATCTTTTTGCTGCATAAAAATATCGCCCAGTAAAATATAACTCTTGGTTACCCAGTTATCGTAAGAACCTGTTTCTTTAATTACCGCCAGCCCCGATTTTTCAGCAGCGGCAAGGCTGCCCATACTAAACTGGCAGTTGGCAATTTCGTACCTGGCCTCGGCACCCCATGCCGCTTTATTTATAGCAGCGCATGATTTAAATGAACTGACAGCGCCTGCACAATCATTATTAATCTGCTGCGACTTACCCAACACCAAAAATGCAACCGACTTATCATCGGTACTTAAACCTTTTTTGGTGAGCAATTCTTTTGCAGCAGCATTTGCCTGTGCGTAATCTTTTAGCTGGTAATAGCAACGTACCAGCCCTCTCAACGCTTCCAGCTGGTTATCCTGGTTAACAGCACCGGCGGTTAACGATTCAAAATATCT
>JBATAS010000460.1:0-1826 GCA_049661965.1 Ferruginibacter sp.
GGCCCAATGCCAAAAGGGTAAGTACATCGAGCAGCCGGAGTCACCTGCTGGCTACTTCTTTTTTAAATGAAAATGGAAAAATGGCTACCGTGGTGATGAACCAAACTGACAAGCCTGTTATGTACAACCTGTTCATCGGCACGCAGGCGGTGGAGCTGAGCATATTGCCGCATGCGATACAAACGATGGTTTATTGATGCAGGTGGTTTACCGGGTTGTGGCGGAATAACTATTGAATAAATAGTTGGGTTCAATCTGGCAAATGCCATGCATTCCTGTATGAAATACCTGTTTGCACAAACGGTTAGGTGTAGTTGCATCCAGTACTTGTACACAAACTTGCTTTTCGGGGCCGTTAACAAATTCCACAAAGAAATTACTCCTTCAATTTTTTAGCCAGGTTCACAAAGGTTTCAAAAGGCCCTCTGGTTACAAACATATTAGCGATCCAGCCGGGGATACTGCCGCCGGGATCGAGTGTGATCTCGTAGCGGATCTGCAGGGTTTTTGGTGCGGGCATCGTTACCCGCCAGCTGGCTTTGTATTGATTAACCCGCACCAGTCCGTCTGTTTTGCCAAGGAGGCCCTGCAGGCCGGTTCCGGTAATGGTTAACAGGGCCGGCAGGCTGTCGGTATTGAATTGTACCCGGATCACCGCTTCGCGGTTGCTTATAGGCCAGGGTAACAAGGTTTCGGTATGGTATATATATTCATTGGCAGATCTTTTTTGCAGCAGTTTGCTTTTTTTGGAATGATAGATCCAGTTACTGAAATTCGAAACATCCCAAAGGATATTGATCAGCTTCGTATAGTCGCCGGTGAAAGTAGCTTCCACTTTAATGGCCTTAAAATCCGAATGAGGTACATCCGCCGCGTATACGCGGATACCCTGTTCATTTTTCTCAAGCTTCCAGTTGTATTGGGAGAAACAGTTGCCGGCTAACAACAGTCCGAGTAAAATATGAAAAAAGCGAAGCATGGTTTATTGCGTTGATCGCTAACTGTAAAATTACAACCGATACGCTGAATTGACAAGTTGGCTGAGCCAGGACGTAAAAACTGTTCGCTCCATGTAACGCCGGTTTCTGCAATAACCTGTCAAAGATCCGGGCAACGATCCGCCTGCCGGGATAACACCATGTTGTCCGCGGGATTAACAACTATAAGCAACCCTCTGGCTTTATTTACGCTCTTGCAATTAATAACTCCAAATACTATTTTTATACCGGTTATTCATAAAACGTGCAGGGAAACGCTGCCGGATGTATTAACTGTTTTCTTTAACCTAAAACAACGATTATGAAAAAAAATGTTGCAGAATTCATTGGCACTTTCTGGCTGGTATTGGGTGGTTGCGGCAGCGCCATGCTGGCGGCCGGTTTTCCTAACCTGGGTATTGGCTTTGTGGGTGTTTCACTTGCTTTTGGTTTAACGGTGTTAACCATTGCCTACTCGCTGGGGCATATTTCGGGCGCTCATTTAAACCCGGCGGTAACCATTGGTTTGTGGGCCGGAGGCCGCATGGCAGGTAAGGATATTTTACCTTATATCATTTCGCAGATATTGGGCGGTATCGCGGCAGCCGGGGTTTTGTACGTAATAGTTACGGGCAACGGATCGGAGATAGGCGACTTTGCCGCAAATGGCTATGGTGAGCATTCGCCGGGCAATTACAATATGGTGGCTGCCATGGTGACCGAGTTTATTATGACTTTTATGTTTTTGATTATTATACTGGGCGCTACCGATGATAAAGCACCCAAAGGTTTTGCCGGCCTGGCCATTGGCCTGGCGCTCACCCTTATTCATTTGATCAGTATACCGGT
>JBATAS010000461.1:0-5172 GCA_049661965.1 Ferruginibacter sp.
GCTGCTGGTGATTTATAACGATGGTAATTACGAAATAACCGACCAGGAGTTAACCCAGCGCTTTGAAACAGAAAAAGTATTACTGATTGAAAAATTTGATACAGAGAAAATAATTACCGCAGTTTATTTTGATAAAGAGAAAGTGCAGTACAGTGTTAAAAGATTCAAAATAGAAACATCAACCCTGCACAATAAATTCTTCTTTATTAAGGAAGGCGATGGCAATTATTTGGAAGCGGTAACTACCGAAGCGGAACCAGTACTGGCCATGCAAAGCGGCAGGGGAGCACAGGTACGTAAGGCAAAGATTAAAATAACAAAAGTGGTGGAAGTGATGGGCTGGAAGGCACTGGGTAATAAACTGGCCGACTTTAATAAGTCTATAGAGATGGAGTGGGTGCAAAACACGTCGAACAATCCGCAAGCCGAATTGTTTGAGTAAATAAACAAATTATGATGATACGTTTCAAGTTTCTTTTCGTTTTGCTGATAATATCCTGCAGTTTATTTGCTGCAGATAGTTTACAGTTTACTAAAACAGAAATTATCTATGGCCGCAAAGACGGGATGGCTTTAACTATGATGATGTTAAAGCCAACGGCTAAAGCTAATGGTAAGGCAATCATCAGTGTACTAAATGGCAATTGGATATCATCTCCCAGAATGATGGATGCTTTTTTAGCAAAATCAAATTTGTACATTGATGCAGGTTATACCATGTTTGGTGTAATGGTAAGTTCGCAGCCGCAATACACTATCCCCGACGAGATATCCGATTTGAAACGTGCAGTTCGTTTTATACGATATAATGCAAAGGAGTACAGTATTGATGCTGATCATATCGGTATCACCGGCTCATCTGCAGGTGGTCATTTATCATTAATGATCGCAACTTCAGATGATGAAAAAAATATAAAATCAAATGACCCGGTTGATAAGGTATCGGCCAGGGTGCAGGCTGTAGCTGTGTTTTATCCACCAACAGATTTTATTAACTATGGCGGGGTAAATACAACCGGCACTATCAATCAACAGGGATTGGTAATGGCCAGGGTGGCTGCGGCTTTCGATTTTAAGGAATGGAGCGATGCCACCGGAACTTTTGTTTCTATAACTGATACCAAAAAGCGTTTGGAGATAGCTAAAGAGATATCTCCAATTAACTGGGTAACTCATGATGATCCTCCGGTTATCATCATACATGGCGACATGGATTTTTTAGTTCCTAAACAACAATCCGAATCAATTATTGAAAAATTCAAAGAAGCAAAAGTTCCCAATAAATTTATCATCAAAGAAGGGGGATCGCACGGTTGGCAAAACCGTGAAGTGGAAGAAAAGAATTTTATTGATTGGTTCGATAAATATCTGAAATAGAAAAATACATTTTCCTTCTTCATTTATTGTTACTTTCGCTACTCAATAAAATAGAGCCTATAAATTCATGATCAGACTTGAATCATTTACACCTGCAGATTTTCAACAATTAATTGACTGGATAGATTCAGAAGCATTAATGACCAAATGGTCAGGTACATTATTCAGCTACCCGCTGACGATTGAAAGTATGGAATGGTATATTAAGGATACTAATGTTGCAAACGAATCGGATGCCTTTGTTTATAAAGCTGTTGATGATCAAACCAACGAAACAGTGGGGCATATTTCTTTGGGAGGATTAAGTTGGAAAAACCGGTCAGCAAGAATCAGCCGTGTTTTGGTAGGTAAAGCATCTGAACAACGCCGGGGCATTTGTCAGCACATGACCAGGGCCGTTTTAAAGATCGGCTTCGAAGAACTGGGGTTGCATCGAATAGGGCTTGGGGTTTACGAAAATAATCCAGGTGCTATACAGTGTTATCAAAAATGCGGATTAAAAATAGAAGGTGTTTCCAAAGATATACTCTGGTTCAACAATGAATTCTTAAGCATGGTTGAAATGGCCATTCTTGAAGATGAATGGAAAGCATTACAGGCTTAAAATATTCCGGGCAGTATTGCCTTCCTTTCTGCAGGATAGTCTGAAAATTTATTTTGATACCATTTGTGGTGGGCCATTGCCCTGGGGATAAGGTTTGCAGCACTCCAGATGAAAAAAGCCAGAGCCGGCATATTCCAGCATAGTATGGCAAAGCCGGCCCACTCAATTAATTCGCCCAGCATATTAGGGCAACTGATATAATTAAACAACCAACCTTTTGGTATCTTATAATCCGTTTCTTCGGACTTGCGTAAATGAATTAAGACATTATCAGCTTTCCAGTTTATCCAGAGGCCACAAAAGAATAAAATAATACCAATAATAAACTTTGCATCATAGAGCCAGCTCATTTCATAATCTGCAAAATGAATGAAATAATAACCCATCAAAAAAGTATTTGTCAGGTTGAAGAAGATTCCGGAAAACATGATGAGAACAGGCATTTTTTTTCCTCGTGTATGTAACCGGAAAGGGAATATGCAGGTTCGGTTAAAATAATGCAGGCAATAGAGGCCAATCATTACAGTAACTGCAATGGATTCAACTGAATAGGTTTTTACCAGTACGTAAAGCATTACAGCAAGTGCAGGAAACTCCATAAAAAACCAGCCATAATGATTGTCAATCTGCGGCCCCCATTTGGCAGAAGCGTGGCGGCCATAAGGCGCAGCAATCTTCAGCAATAAGAAAAATATGGCTATTGCAATGGCTATCCATACATAAAATATCAGCTGGTAAGTAGAAAAAGAAATCAGCATAAGCAGGAATGCAGAAAATGGTCTGCGTTAATATTGGTAATCTTAATCAAGATAACCTTTATTCTTAAACCAGTGAAATGTGTCGTGAATGGTTTCTTCAAAAGGGCGTATGGTGTAGTTTAATTCTGTTATGGCTTTGGAGCTGTTTATAAAACGATTCCCTTCAAACAGGGCTTCAACTGCTTCAATGGTATAAAGCGGTTCTTTTCTTTTTATCGCAGCTATCAATTTAACAACAGGTATTCCAGCCCTGGCGGCAAGCTGTGACAGGGCAATCGGTTTTATCTTTTTTGATGATGCTGCAGAAAGGAATACTGCCAGTTGTTTAAGGTTGTACCATTTTCCACCCAGTAAGTAAGCTTCTCCCGGTCTGCCCGTTGTTGTTGTATTGGCAATAGCGTTTGCAACATCACGGCAATCGCAAAAATCAAAACCGCCATTAAAAAGGAAAGGAAGTTTTCCTTTATACAGATCAATGATTACCTGCCCCATCAGCGATGGTTTAAAATCGTAAGGGCCGATTATGGAAGTAGGGTGAATAACTATAACTTCCATATCCGGGCCGTTTGCGGCCAATGCTACCTGTTGACCTGCAAGTTTGGAACGATCGTAGGCAAAGGCTTTTCCAGTAACATGCGTTCGCTGTTCATTTAAAACTTCAAATGTGGGTTGTTGCTGAAAAGCATGAATGGAACTGATGTGGATGAATCTTTTAATTCCGTTTACCAATGCTGCATCAATGGCAATCTGCGTACCTTCTACATTGGTTTGATGAACTATTCCTGTTGGATCACCATTTACCGAAATGACGGCAGCACAGTGAATAACCGTATCGCAATTTTGAAAAAACGATTTTAAAACACCAGGCTCCAACATATCGCCATAAATAATTTCAACAGGTAAATCTTTGCTTGAGCGTACATCAGCATCCCTGAACAATGCCCTTACAGATAAATTCCGTTTGCAAAATTCCTGTAATAATGCAGCGCCTAAATGACCTGCTGCTCCGGTAATGGCAACTTTCATGAATTTTTTTTGTTGACACTAAGCTAAAAAAGAAACAGCAGATATTATCTGCTGTCCGGTATAAAATATCGGCCAACTCTGGCCGCAATATCATTTTATGATTAATATCCCCTGCGGTTATTATTAAAGCCTCCGCGGTTACTGTTTCCGCCGCCACCCGGTCTGAATCCACCGCCACTACCTCCGGGCCTGAAACCACCTCCACCGGATGGTTTTTCTTCAGCTTCTTTTACCACCAGTGGTTTTTTCCCAAGCGATATGTCTTTCAGATTTTCTATGGCTTCTTTTGCTTCTTCGGCATTCTGCATATCTACAAATCCAAAGCCTTTGCTTTTGCCGGTATCCCTGTCCATGGCAACTCTTGCCGTGATAACAGTTCCGAATTTTTCAAAAATTTCCATCAGCTCGGCATCATCCAAATCGTAAGGCAGTCCGGCAACAAATAGCTTCATAAAGTAATTTTAATGCCGAAAATACTAAACTAATTTGGTTTTGACATTTTGTTTTTTTACTGACTCCTTTTTTAAGTAAAAATACGCATCAGGGCTTTGGCTTATCAGTGTATAGCTTATATAACATTCAGTTACAAAACCGGTTAATAAATATTGTTGATGTGCTGTTTAGTTTGAGTTTTCTTGTTTTTGTTTTATTAACTTTAGTTAATGATTATGCTTAGGCCAATACTGGCTATCTTTTTACTGATCTTTATAACATCTGTTGCCACAGCACAAAACTTTGGCGGAAACCCTGCATCAGTTTCCTGGAAACAAATCAATACCGGTACTGCCCGTGTTATATTTCCCCAAGGGCTAGACAGCCAGGCCAACCGTATTGCCAATGTGATGAGATTACTGGGTGATACTACTTCAAAAACAATAGGTGGTAAGCAAAGCAAGTGGAATATAATCCTGCAGAATCAAACGACCATACCCAATGCTTATGTACGTATGGCACCGGTTATGAGTGAACTATATATGACTCCGCCACAGAATAATTTTTCTACCGGAAGTATCAGGTGGGATGATAACCTGGCCATTCATGAAAACAGGCATATTCAGCAGCTTAGTAATTTTAATAAGGGATTTACCAAAGTCTTTTCATTTTTTTTAGGGCAGGAGGGACAATTACTGGCAAACGGTATGACTGTACCTGACTATTTTTTTGAGGGTGATGCCGTGTGGCAGGAAACACTGGTGAGTGCACAGGGGCGTGGCAGAATGCCATCTTTTTACAACGGATTTAAATCCTTGTGGCTGGCAGATAAAAACTATTCCTGGATGAAATTAAGGAGTGGGTCTTATAAGGATTATACGCCCGATCATTATGAATTGGGTTACCAGATAGTTGCTTACGGCTATGAAAAATATGGAGAAGATTTCTGGAGTAAGGTTACCAATGATGCTGTAC
>JBATAS010000462.1:0-2106 GCA_049661965.1 Ferruginibacter sp.
CCTTTAGTGGTAGCCATTTCCACTTCCATTGCCGCACAAAAAGGTTTGCTCATTCGCAACAGAACGGCTTTTGAGAATGCGCGACTGATTACAACCATCATCTTTGACAAGACAGGAACACTTACCAAAGGCTCGCATGAACTGCAGGAAGTGAAAGTGCTGAACAGTACTTTTGATGAAAAGGAATTGCTTCGGCTTGCATCGGGTATTGAACAGCATTCAGAACATTATATAGCAACAGGTTTGATGCGAAAGGTCAAAGAATTGAACATCGCAATTCCAAAATCAGAAAACTTTAATTACATGCCAGGTAAAGGGTTAGAAGGCATTGTTGAAGGAAGAAATATTAAAGTAGTCGGACCTAACTACCTGAAAGAACAAAACATCAGTATTGCAGAAACAAACGATGAATTTAAAGGAACGGTGGTGTATGTTTTGGTGGATGAAACAGCAGCAGGATATTTTACCTTTTCCGACCAGATAAGAGCAGGTTCTTTTGAAGCAATTAAAATTCTTAAAGAAGCCGGAATTAAAAACTTATTGTTAACAGGTGACAACGAAAAAGTGGCAAAGAAGGTAAGCGATGAATTGAAAATGGACAGCTATTTAGCAAATGTATTGCCGCATGACAAATTAGAAAAAGTAAAAGAACTGCAGGAGAAAGGTGAATATGTTGCCATGACGGGTGATGGCGTGAATGATGCTCCAGCCCTTGCACAGGCGGATGTGGGAATAGCTGTAGGTTCAGGAACAGATGTGGCAGCAGAAACAGCAGATATTATATTAGTCAACTCCGAACCGAAGGATATTGCTAACCTTGTTTTATTTGGCAAAGCTACATACAGCAAAATGATACAAAACATTTGGTGGGCTGCAGGCTATAATATTATTGCTATTCCTTTGGCTGCCGGAGTGCTTTACAAATGGAATGTTATGCTTAGTCCGGCAATTGGTGCTGTATTAATGAGTTTAAGTACAATAGTGGTAGCGGTTAACGCAAAACTTCTTAAAACAAAATGAACAGTTATTGATTTTCTCATTAAAAAATATATTATTGTATGTGGCTTCAAATCATAACGCTGACTAAAGCTTGCAAGAGAATATTTTTCCACTCCAGGAATTTCAAAATTTAATCTCCAATTAGCAAATACAAATCAGATCAGACAAAGCACTTTGCATACTTGTAATTTTACGCTATGAATATTAATCGCTTCGAGAAAGATCAGAACAGTTAACCTGAAAATTTATAAAAATTAAAAAACTGTTTTACCGAAGCCGGTTTTTAAAAATCACCATTTCTTAATTTCCCAGTAAACAAAAAAAACAATATGAAACGATATATTTTTTTATTTTTATTATTGATTGCCGGTACTGTCCATGCACAGGAACGCCCTGTTCTGGACATATTGCTGACGAATTATGAATATCCGTTTGAAGTGAGTTACTTCAGTTTCAAAAGCCAGGATCAGGATTTAAGAATGGCTTACATGGATATCCGGCCGCAAAAACCCAACGGAAAAGTAATTGTTTTATTACACGGAAAAAATTTCAACGGAGCTTATTGGAAAACTACGGCTGACGCACTAGCAGAAGATGGTTACAGGGTAGTTGTACCCGACCAGATTGGTTTTGGAAAATCATCCAAGCCAGTCGACTATCAATTTTCATTTCAACAACTGGCACAAAACACAAAAGATCTGCTTAACGAGTTGAAGATTGACAAAATAATCGTTTTAGGACATTCAATGGGCGGCATGCTGGCAACCCGTTTCACTTTGATGTATCCTGAATCTGTAGAAAAAATGGTGCTGGAAAACCCGATCGGGTTAGAAGACTGGAAAGTAGTAGCGCCTTATGTTTCTATAGACCAACAATATCAAAATGAACTCAAGGCTTCTTACGAAACATCGAAGCAATATCAGCTGGTTTATTACTACGACAACAAATGGAAACCTGAATACAATGAATGGGTTTACCTTCTCACAGGATGGGTAAAACACACTGATTATCCTGTTGTTGCATGGAACAATGCCCGGACATCTGATATGATTTTTACGCAACCTGTTTTATATGAATTTCAAAACATTCAAACCCCGACCTTACTGA
>JBATAS010000463.1:0-15093 GCA_049661965.1 Ferruginibacter sp.
GATTTATTTTGCCGATATGATGGCTTTCGGGCAGCCCGAGGTATTGCCAGTTTTTGCCTTTATCGGTACTTTTATAAATACCCAAACCTGAGTAAGAAGAACGGCTGCTGTTTACTTCGCCGGTACCCACCCAAACTGTTCCGGTTTTCCAGTTAACAGCAATATCTCCCAAACTGAAAGCATTTTCCTTGTCAAAAACAGGCACCAGACTTTGTCCGTTATTATTGGAGTACCATAAACCACCCGAAGCATAAGCAATATAAAACTCTGTAGGGTCAGCCGGATTTACATCTACATCCACTACTCTGCCACTCATAATACTTGGGCCCACATTACGAAACTTAATATCTTTTAAAACACTGTTATTTTCCAGCAATTTTCTTTTTTGTAAACCGTTTAATCTTTCGGAAGCCGCAGTGGTTTTGATTTGCGCCGTTACAGAATTAACAATTATTAAAAGCAGGAATAACGTAAATTTGAATACATTTTTCATCATCGGAAGTTTTGGTTTGATACAAAGCAAACGTTTAAATTAAACATTATGCGAATTTTAAAAATACAGCAATTGTTTTTACTTACCATCATACAGTTTTTGTTTTTGATGAATGGCGTGGCACAATATAAAACCTTTGCATTAAATGCCGAAGGCGACACGCTTAATGCTATTGATAAGAATGACCAGAAACAGGGCAAATGGGTAATACATGTTGAGCCGCTGAGAGGTGAACCCGGATATGAAGAAGAAGGCATTTTTAAAAATAATAACAAGGAAGGTATATGGAGAAAATACAGTCTTGTGGGTGATATTATTGCTGTAGAATTTTATAAACTGGGTGGTAAAGACGGTGTTCAGCAATACTATACCTATTTAGGCGATCTGATCCGGGAAGAATCCTGGCGGGGTTACGACCCCGAAGCGCCTTATGACACCATTGCGGTGTATGGCGAAGGTAATAATGAGATCATTGATTATAAAATTGTAAAGGCCGAGCAATACAGCGTACGCCATGGTGAATGGAAATTTTTTGAAGCCGGTTCTGGTCGCCTCGTTAAAGTAGAAACTTATGACCGGGGACACCTGTTAACACCCGGCGATAATGCCAAAACGGTAAAAGCTCCTGTTGATAAAAAGAAGGAAGTAGAAAAGACTCCTGAAATGCTGGAATGGGAAAAGAAAAACAAGGGTAAGAAAAAAGCATTGAGAGATGGCCGTACTTCTTCGGGAGGATAATTTTATTCCTTTGCAGCAAAAAAATGCTGGAAATATAATAATTGAAAGCTGATGCTGTTACGCCAGTAATCCCAGTTATGTTTACCGGGGCGTTCGGTATATTCATGCGGAATTTTTAATTGTTTCATTTTTTCATGAAGCTTTCGGTTGCCTTCTATAAAAATATCTTCATCACCGCAATCAAAAATTATTTTCAGATTGGTTGTTCCATAATTTTCAATCAAATTTATTACGGTCAGGTCATGCCAGGCTTTTGCATGAGTAATAGTATCGCCAATTCTTTTGCTGATGTCATAACGATTCCTGCTTTCCTTCAGATCCACACCGCCGCTCATACTGCCTGCTGCACCAAATACATCAGTATGCCGCAGCCCCAAAAACAATCCCCCATGCCCACCCATGCTCAATCCTGTAATAGCACGGTGCTTATTATCGGGCAGGGTTTTAAAATGTTTATCAATATAATTCACTACTTCGGTGGCTATATAAGTTTCGTAACGATACGCTGTATCAACAGGACTGTCGAAATACCAACTGCTGTAATCACCATCAGGACAAACAATAACAGTTTGATAAATATCTGCATAGTTTTTTAATTCCGGCACCTTTGTAATCCAGTTGCTGTAATTGCCCGAATAGCCATGCAGCAAATAAACAACTGGAAATTTTTTCCCTTCTGCCACATAATTATCTGGTTTAATCACTACACAGTTTATTGCTTTGTGCATACTATTACTATAAATAGAAACAGTATCAACAGTGCCGGCAGATAAACTTAGTGAAATTAAGAACAGGCCAACTATTAAACTGCAGTATTGCTTCATCTCTTGATTTTGGTACAAAGATGCAATAAAAAAAGCTGCCCGAACAGCAGCTTTCTTTATTACTTATATGCGGTATTATTTTATTTCTTTCTGCATTGGGTTTACTCCTCCGGCTGCACCTCTTGGGCCACGGCCACCACCATTTTTAAATAACTGGAATTTGCTTGGCTGCGCCGGCATTCCCCAGGTATTGTTCTTGGTATCTATATCCGCAGTTTCCCTCAGCGGATCAAGCTGTATAGAAACTACTTGTTTATCCTTCATAAAAGTTTTAACCACTTTTTCTTCATTCTTGCGCCAAACCTGAACCGGTATTCTGTCAATTTCTTTGCTGCCATCTTTAAATGTCCATTCAACAATGATAGGCATTACCAACCCTCCTTTGTTACTGAAAGTAAGCTCATAAAAGTTTTTATCGCCTGCTAAATGAAAACGTTCAGCTTCGGTATAGTCATCGGCTTCCTGGGCAGGGGTAGTAATTTCAAATGGAGTGCTGTCTACCTTTGCAAAACCACGGGCATAGTTCCAGTAAAAATCTCTTACCGATTTATCAGCATCTGTTTCAAATACAATTTTCTTATCATCACGGTTCCTGATCTTGGAGATATCATCAAAATTATTCAATATCGGTTTTGCCACCGGTATCTTACGGGTACTACCGCTTGTAGATGATGCAGTTTGCGGATCAGTATTTAAAACAGACCACTTAACCGTATCCAATGAAATATCGCATGGTTCAATTCCATAAAACCATCCTCTCCAGTACCAATCCAGGTCTTCGGCACTGGCATCTTCCATAGTGCGGAAAAGATCGGCAGGTGTTGGATGCTTGAATGCCCAACGCCTTGAATATTCACGGAAAGCATAATCAAACAGGTCTCTTCCCATAATAGTTTCACGGAGTATATTTAAACCTGTTGCCGGTTTGCTGTATGCATTAGGGCCAAACTGAACAATATTTTCACTGTTGGTCATAATAGGTTCCAGCATATCTTTTGGCAACTTCATGTAATCAACAATTTTATAAGCCGGGCCTTTACTTACCGGGAATTTATTATCCCACAGTTCTTCAGTCAGGTATTCAACAAAAGAATTTAAGCCTTCATCCATCCATGTCCATTGCCTTTCATCGCTGTTGATGATCATAGGGAAAAAGTTATGCCCTACTTCATGTATCACTACACCTATCATACCGTTTTTGGTTCCTTCGCTATACGTTGCGTTAGCTCCATAATTACCATTATTATCTTTTTCGGTACGGCCAAAATTGAAACAGATCATTGGATATTCCATTCCGTTGGCTGCCTCCAGACTTTGTGCAACCGGATATGGATAGGGAATAGAGAATTTAGAATACGACTTGATGGTATGTGCCACCACTTTAGTGCTGAACTTGCGGTACAGGCCATAGGCTTCTTTTCCATATCCGCTCATACACATTACTTTTTTTCCTTCAACCTTTATCGGCATAGCATCCCAAATAAATTTACGTGATGAGCCCCAGGCAAAATCACGTACCATATCAGCTTTAAAGATCCAGGTCTTTTTAGCTTTTGATTTTTGTTTTTCTTTTGCAATAGCTTCGTCCAAAGTAACAATCTCAACAACATCTGTTGAAGTTTGTGCTTTTTGCCAGCGGGCCATTTCTGCAGCACTCAATACCTGTGCATAGTTTTGTCCCTCGCCTGTTGCCAATACAACATGATCGGCAGGAACCGTCATGGCAACTTTGTAATTTCCGAATGTTAAAGCAAATTCGCCTCTACCCGTAAACTGGTGATTTTGCCAGCCTTGAAAATCGCTGTACACACATAACCGTGGAAACCACTGTGCCATGGTATATAAATCATTTCCATCTTCGGCAAAATTCTCAAATCCACCACGGCCGCCATACTTAGTCCTTTCAATAATATTATAGTTCCAGTCTACTTTAAAAACAAATTTTTGCCCTGGTTTTAAAGGAACCGGCAATTCAACCCTCATCATTGTTTTATTAATAGTATAGTCCAGTTTTTTTCCTAAAGCATCAGCTACCCTGGTAATATTAAATCCATAATCCTTGTCTTTATCAATACGGCCGCCATATCTGGTGATACTGGCTTCAGTAACACCCCGAGGCATATTATCCCTGTCTTCGTACCCGGCATTATTAGTATTGCTGTGCTCGTTCTCATCTAACTGCAACCACAGATAAGTTAATACATCAGGTGAGTTGTTGTAATAAGTAAGTGTTTCTTTTCCGGTTAACCGGCGGTTGGGTTCATCCAGTTCGCAGGTAATATCATAATCGCAGCGCTGCTGCCAGTATTTTGGCCCCGGCGCTCCGCTAGCCGTACGGTATTCATTTGGCGAGGGGAGAATAGTTCCCAGTTGTTCGAAACGGTTACCATGGTTGCTGCCCGGATTATTTTTTATATCCTGTGCAGTGGCGGTAATGCCGATGAAAAGCAAAAAAGCAAAAGCTGTAAGTTGTTTCATGTATTTTTTATTGAGTGTTTAATTTTTATAACGAAGTAATTCTTTCCCATATCATTTTGGTGGCTATAATGATTGAGCAAACCGACAAAGCCCATATCCACCATTTTCTTTTTACCCCTGCCGAATTTACAATCAAAAAACTGCAAAGCAAAATCAGGGCTACAACTAAAATCTGTCCAACTTCAAGCCCCAGGTTAAAACCCAGCAAACTCATACCTATGCCGTCGTTTTTAGCCATCATAAACCGGATAGCATTTGCATAACCAAGGCCATGTATCAACCCAAAGAAAAAAGCCAGAAAATAATTTCTTTGTAAAGTTCTCCGGTTTATCTCCCCGGCAAACAAATTGGATACAGCCGTAATGATAATCGTTAAGGGTATCAGTACTTCTACCAGTTTATCATTAATACGGATCATATCCACAATACTCAAAATAAGTGTGATGGTATGCCCGATGGTAAAAGCAGTTACCAGTATCAGTACTTTTTTCCAATCGTTAACCAGGTAAATAGCACTTAAAGCCAAAATAAAGAGCAAATGATCGAGTGCATCCCATGCAATGATATGATGCCATCCTAAATCAAAATAAAATCCCAAATTCTGCATCGCCGGAATTAAAATTGATTGTTTACATTAGTTTTGCCTGTAAATATCTTTAAAGAAACGATTTTTTACTAATCTCTTTGCTAAATGGTAAGTTTTTTATTTAAGTGGTTGATAATTGGCGGGCTGGTTTTTAACCCTGCTGCCACAGTGTACCACCCCATATATGTAAGTGTTACCGAAATTGAACACAACGCCAAGGATAAAACCCTGGAAATAAGCTGTAAGATATTTACCGATGATTTTGAACAAACCTTGCGACAGGCCTACAAAACACATATTGACCTGCTTGCCCCAAAGGAAAAAACAGCCATGAGTAAATTAGTAAATGATTATGTACAAAAACATTTACAGGTAAAAGTGGAGGGTAAAACTGCAACTTTGCAGTTTTTGGGTTATCAGCAGGAAGAGGAAGGAATTGTAAGTTTCTTTCAGGCTAATAATATCCCGGTGGCAAAAAAAATTGAGCTTACTAATGATATACTGTTTGAATACAAAAAAGAGCAGATGAGCATCATACATGTAATTGTAGATGGTAACAGAAAAAGCAGCAAGCTTATTAATCCCGAAAATAAAGTGAGTTTCGACTTTTGAGTCTACAGAAAAGAGTAACGCCTTAAAATTTAGTCTTCCATTTCTTCTTTTATTTCATCCGATATTTTTACCATCAGTTTATCAATACGCTGACCATCCATATCAATGATCTCAAAATAAAAACCATTCCATTCAAATCTTTCACCGGTTGCCGGTATATGCTCCAGCTCATGCAGAACAAACCCAGCCAGAGTATCAAAATCCTGTTCACCTTCATTCATCCATTCTGTCTTATCAAAATGGCTTAAGAAATCATAAAAAGGAATCTGGGCATCTACCAGGAAAGTTCCGTCTGAACGTTCTGTAATTTCATAATCGTCCTGGCCGCTTTGCGGCACATCGCCAACAATGGCTTCCAGTACATCATTCAGGGTAATCATTCCTTCCAGTGTACCATATTCATTTACAATAAAGCAGCTGTGTATTTTTGAAGACTTGAACTTTTCGAGTAACTGGTAAGCGCTGTTATTTTCCGGTACAAACATGGCGGGCTTTGCCAGGTCTTTCAACAATGTTGTGGCCGATGCTTTAATAATATCTTTTACAAAGATCACTCCTGTAATATCATCAACCACCTTATCGCAAACAGGATAAGTTGAGTAAGTCAACACATCAAAACGATCACGAAAATCCTGTACTGTTTCAGTTTGTTCAAACCAGATGATATCAGTGCGATGCGTCATCAGCGAAGTAATATTTCTGTCGCCCAGGTGAAATAATCTTTCAATAATTTCTTTCTCTTCTTCCTCAATCGCACCATGCTCACTTCCTTCGGAAATCATCGCTTTTATTTCTTCTTCGGTAACCTGGTTATCGCTTATTTTCAGGTTAAACAGTTTCACAATTACATGCGTTGATGAAGTAAGTAACCAGATAAAAGGAAAAGTTAACCTGCTGAGCCAACTCATTGGCCTTGCAAAATTCTTAGCAAGGTACTCAGGCCGGGCCAAACCAATTCTTTTTGGCACAAGCTCGCCCAATACCAGCGAAAAATAAGTAAGTATCACAACGATGGTAGTGGTGGCAATTCCATTGCTGTAGGCTTTTGCCCATTCAAACTGGTTCAGGAATTCAACAAAAGGGCCCTTTAAATTTTCGCCGGAGAAAATACCCGTTAAGATGCCAATCAATGTAATACCAACCTGCACAGTAGAAAGAAAAACATCGGGTTGATTGGCCAGTTTTAAAGCGGCTTTTGCTTTTTCATCTCCTTTATTGGCTTGTCCTTCCAGCCTTGCTTTCCGGGCAGAGACCAAGGCGATCTCGGCCATAGAAAAAATTCCATTAATTAATATCAGCCCCAGTATTATAAGTATTTCCGTCATGTATATTTAAACCAAACCGTGGTTTTTGTTAAACGATTTTCCCGACAAATATCCGATAAGTATTCCAATTAGTCCTCCACAGATAATATCTATAGGATAATGTACACCCACATAAACCTGTGCAAATGAAATACTGAAGGCCCAAACAAAAAATAAAACAGGCCATTTTTTGAAGCGTTTGCTTAAAGTTAAATATAAAAACATGGCCATACCAAAATGGTTGGTGGCATGCGATGAGGTAAAGCTGGAGCTTTGCGGACGGTAGCCAACCAGTACATTTATCCAGGATGCAATATCAGGGTCGTTGCATGGCCGCAGGCGGATAATATTATTTTTAATGATGGCACTGCTTACAAAATCAGTTAAGATAACGGTACCTGCCGCAAAAACAACCCACCACCATCCTGTTTTACGATAATTGATGGTTACCAGTAAAACCAAAAAAAGGTACAATGGTATCCACATGTTTGAATTACGCAGCCAGGGCAATAACCAGTTGAAAAAAGGGTTACTCCAGTCGTAATTGATTATCCTGAAAAGTGCTTTATCATATGACAGCAGTTGTTCCATTAGATGCAAGATGTGTGTTAAACAGGCATTAACCAAAAATAATTAAACTAAATTTGTTCACTCATCAAATAATTGTACATGCTGTTCTTACAACGGATTCCCAAACTTTTACGTTGGATATTCTCGGTGGTTCTGATCTTATTGTTTGTAATGACCATTTCCAGGCTGATTATTTACTGGTCATTCAATCCGCCAGGTAAAGCATTTTCGGGCTCTGCTTTTATTTTAGGGTTCCGGTACGATGCCCGTGTTGTTTGTATCATTGGTTTAGCTATGATGCTTTTATGTGCCATCCCTTTTTTAAATCCATTTAAAAATAATAAAGCATCCGGTTTCTGGAATTTTTTATTGCCCCTGATCTTTATCCTGATGGTTTTTGTGATGGCCATAGATTATTATCATTTTGATTACCTGCATCAGCGGCTTAACGCAACAGTTTTAAATTATTTACAGGATGCCGGCATTTCATTAAGCATGATGTGGCAATCATATCCATTACTTAAAATAACGATTGCGGTTCTACTGCTGTTAGTTTTAGCAAGATTTGGATTTGGTAAACTGCTGGCTTCTTATCAGCAGCGATATAGTTCTTATAAACGCAAAGGAGTACTGCAGTATATTATTGCCTTTCTGATTTTTGGAATTTTCATCTTTGGAAAAATCGGACAGTTTCCTTTACGCTGGAGTGATGCCTATATTTTAAGCGATGATTTTAAAGCCAACCTGGCACTGAATCCATTTCAGAGTTTTTTAAGCACATTAAATTTCAGAAATTCTTCTTATGATATAAAAAAAGTAAGGGCAGATTATAATTTGATGGCCGCATACCTGGGCGTGCAAAATCCCGACAGTGTTAAACTGAATTATGAAAGAAATTATACCATTGCCGATTCATCAGGCAACAAACCAAATATTGTTCTGGTCATCTGCGAAAGTTTCAGTTCGTACAAAAGCAGTATGCACAATAATCCCTTAAACACTACTCCGTATTTTAATGAGTTATGTGAGAATGGAATTTTCTTCGAACGCTGCTTTACACCTGCGTATGGCACAGCACGTGGTGTATGGGCAACCATCACCGGTATACCCGATGTAGAGAGCCCAAAGACAGCCAGCCGAAATCCGAATGCCGTAGATCAAAATACCATCATCAACAGTTTTAAAGGCTATAATAATTTTTATTTTTTAGGCGGAAGTGCAACCTGGGCAAATATCCGTGGTTTGTTAACCAACAATATCAACAATCTTAAATTGTACGAGCAGGAAGATTATAAAGCTAAAAAGATTGATGTATGGGGCATCAGCGATAAAAATTTACTGCTGGAAGCTAACGGTGTTTTAAAACAACAGACCAAACCTTTTTTTGCCGTTATACAAACAGCCGATAACCACCGGCCATATACCATACCCGAAGAAGACCGTGATGAATTTAAACTAAAAACCCTGTCAAAAGATTCACTAAACCGTTTTGGGTTTGAAAGCAATGATGAGATGAATGCATTCCGCTACACCGATTTTGGTTTTCAGAAATTTATGGAGGCTGCACAAAAAGAAGCGTATTTTAAAAACACCATTTTTGTTTTTGTTGGTGATCATGGTATACGTTTTACCGGAACACTGGACTATTTTCCAAAAGCCTGGACAGAGCAGGGGCTTACCTGTGAGCATGTACCACTTTTATTTTATGCACCAGGCATATTAAAACCGCAAAGAATTAATGATGTTTCTTCGCAAATAGATATTTTACCAACTATAGCGTCGCTGGCAAAAATTCCCTACAGCAATAATGCGCTGGGCCGTAATTTATTTGATACAGCGTCAACAATCAGCATCAACAATGAAAAATATGCTTTTGTAATTGACCATGATGTAAAAACGATTGGCCTGGTCAGCAACCAATATTATTTTCTTAAAAATTTAAAAACCGGTAAAGAAGATTTTGTTTCGGTAACAGGCAATGACCCCATACCGGTTAATGCTGCAACTGATAGTATTAAAAACAATCTGATGCGGCTTACAGATGCTTATTATGAAACAGCTAAATATTTACTTTTAAATAATAAGAAAAAACAAAAGCCCTGATACCAAGAGAAATTATACTTCTAATTGCTGTTTCTGTATATTCGCTTCTTTGTTCAGGCTTAAGTAATAATTAACCATGCTCATCAGCAGACGTGTTCCCAAAACCATACAGTGGATAGTTAAACTGTTCATTATATACCTGTGCATATTCACTGCTTTTCGTATTGCCACCGTAATTTTCTTTAAGCCTGAGTCAATCGGAGTGCTGGAACTTGGATCTGCTTTCTGGCTCGGTTTAAAATACGACCTGCGCTGGATAGCCATTATTCTTTTACCCATCGCCATATTGTCTTTATTTCCCAGGTTATCGCCTTTTAAAGCTGAAAGAAATAAAAAATACTGGACAGCATACCTGGGTGTTACCACATTACTCGTTCTGTTTTTTTATGGTGCCGATTTTGGGCAGTTTGCTTATGTAAACTCAAGGCTTAATGCCGATGCATTGATTTTTGCTGAAGACCCAAAAGAAAGTTTACAGATGGTTTGGCAGAGCTATCCCATCGTATGGATTCTTTTTGGTTTGGCCGGAGCAGTAATGATGATGATATGGATGTTCAGGAGAATGCATGTTGATGTAACAGAAAAAAATCAGAACATTCATAAATTCTCTTATCGGCGCAGGTGGCATGCCGCAGCATTGCTGTTATTGGGATGGTTTGTGTATGGCTTTTTTACAGTAACCCCGCTTGATTTTTTCAGGGCATTTAATTTAAATGATGAGTTTAAGAGCAACCTGGCATTAAACCCCATGCAGAATTTTTTCACTACACTGCGTTTTCGGAAACCCGATCACAACAGCAGGGCTAAAGAATACTACCCAACCATTTCAGATTTTTTACAATTACAAAAAGATAATGGTTTTCAAAAAGGATACAGCAGGCTTATACAGCCGGGCAGTAAGGCTTTTGAAAGCCAGCCTAATGTGGTGCTGGTGCTTTGCGAAAGTTTCAGCATGTACAAAAGCAGCATGAGCGGTAACCCGTTAAACAGTACACCGTACTTTAAGCAGTTGTGTGATGAGGGTATATTTTTTGATCGCTGTTTTACACCAAGCTTTGGTACTGCCCGTGGAATTTTTGCAACCATCAGCGGCATACCGGATGTGCAGCTTTCAAAATTTTCAACACGTAACGAAGAAGCCGTAAACCAGCGAACCATCATCAATGATTTTTACGGCTACGAAAAATATTATTTTATTGGTGGCCGCAGCCAGTTTAATAATTTCAACGGGTTGATATCAAATATTGATAAGGTGAAAGTTTATGAAGAAGGAAAATACAAATCCAAAAGTATAAATGTGTGGGGCATCAGCGATAAAAATTTATTCCTGGAGGCTAACGGTGTTTTAAAAAAAGAACAAAAACCTTTTTTCGCCATCATTCAAACGGCAGATAATCATCGTCCGTTTAATATTCCCGAAGAAGATTCAGGATTTGTACGCCAGATGATAGCAGATGAAGAACTGAAAAAAAATGGTTTTGAATCGCTGAAAGAATACCATGCATTTGCCTATACCGATTATTGTTTTAAAAAATTTATAGAAGCGGCCAAGGGCGAACCATATTTTAATAATACCATTTTTATATTCACCGGCGATCATGGCGTAGAAGGGAATGCAGAAGCACTTTACCCCAAAGCATGGACCGAACAGCGGCTTTGCGAAGAACATGTTCCACTACTTTTTTATGCTCCTGCCCTGCTGACTCCGCAAAAAAGAACCGAAACGGTTTCGCAGATAGATATTTTACCAACCATTGCCGGTATGATGCAACAGCCATATTTGAACAGTACCTTGGGAAGAGACCTGCTTGATCCGGATAAAAAAGAAAATGCAGCATTCATCATCTATCATGCTCCCGGCTGGATAGGCGTTGTAAATGATGATTATTTTTACCGAAAAAATATCCGCATAAAAAAAGAAGAACTGGTACCTGCCCGTTTTAACTTGCCAGAGCTTAGTCTACAACAACAGGATTCCGTAAAAAAGCATTTATCGCAACTTACATCTGCTATGTACGAAACCTCCAGGTGGATGCTGATCAATAATAAGAATAAGTAACCTCCTCAGAGTCGGGACGCTGCAAGCGGCCTGAATCATATACCCTGGTAAATCAGGAGAACAAAGGAAAGAAGAATAAACTGTGTGGTTATACAGACTACATTAGCCGTAGTGGTTTGTCTTTTGGTTGTTAATAAAATGTGGCAGAACTTTAATTCATGAAATGCATATTAAAATTTGTTTTCCCGCTATCACTATTTGCCTCCTGTACCGGAAATAAAGTAATAAAATACCTTACCGATCTGGAGCAGGCAAATATTAAGGGGCATGTAACAAAATTGATAACTGAAACCTATGAAATTGACAGTACTGGTCAGATTATAAAAGCTGAGTCAGAAACAATTGAATATTTTGATGAGCTTGGATATACAACTACTGATACGACAAGGAATTTTGCAGACAAAAATGAAATCGTCAATTCTTTAAAATTTAATAACAATGGGTCATTGTCTTCTTTGTCAACCTTTGAAAACGGGAGAAAGCAATCAGAAATGTTACTGAAGTATGATAATGATAAGTGTATAAGCATGAACATTTACGATGCCAATGATAAATTAGAAAGCTATTACAAAAACATCTTTCAGACTAAGTATGGCTTGTTGTTGAGCTTAGATAGTTATGATGCCAATGGCAAATTTTTGATGTCGTATGCAAATGAGTATGACAGTATTTATCAAATTAAGGCAATAGCAAAAGATAGTTCAGGCATGCTCAAATCTGAAATTAATATACATTTAACGGATAAAAAGTATGAGGAAAATGTTGTTGAGGTCACTTACTTTAAAGATTCCATTGATAGAAAGAGTTTGTTCTACCAATATAAAAAATGGGATGAGGCAGGTAACTGGACTGAAAGGACAGTTCTTGATGATAAAGGGAATATAATAAAAACAGTTAAGCGGATTTTTAGTTATCGGTAGTTATGAATCTCTCGTACCATTACGATTTACATTTCACAACCCTTAAAACAATTCATCAGGCATTTATCTTTTTCGCAATCATCAGCATGCGTTGCGATTTTTTTACATCATAATTACCAAATCCATAATCCCCAAACACTTCCTGTATCTGCAAACCCTGGTAAGCAAACATTTCGGTAAAATCGCCAAGGGAAAACTTGGCCACTTTTTCAGTATAGATTAACGGCTCATGCAGGGCTTCATCTTCAACAACTATCTTTTTATAAAAATGTGTTTCATCATACCATTTGGTTATGATAAAATTAATGCCGTCAATTTCTTTTTCCGATTGATGCACCAGGTGATCTTCGGCATAATGCACATTCAAAAAATCCATTACAAAAGTTCCGTCTTTTTTTATGGACTGTGCAATGGTACGTATGGCATTATCATGTTCCCTGCGGGTTTTAAAATACCCAAAGCTGGTAAAAAAATTAAAAGCGTAATCAAAATAGTTGATACGGAAAGGCAGGCGCATATCGTGTTTGTAAAAATGCAGTGTTTCCGATTGCGATTCCAGCGCCACATTAATACTGTCATCGCTCAGGTCAATTCCGGTCACATCAAAACCCTTATTGGCTAATTGTATCGAATGACGGCCTTTACCACAGGCAACATCAAGCATCGTACTACCCGGTGCAGGTTTTAAATAACTGATCAGCTTATCAATAAAAGCAGCGGCTTCTTTATCATCTCTGTTAAAATAAAGCTGATGATAATAAGGTGAGTTAAACCAATCTTTGAACCAGGTTTGTAGCATGAGGCAAAGTTAATAGTTAATGGCTCATAGTTCATGGCACGGTCTTTTTAGTTATACAGACCCCTAACCATTAACTATGAGTCATGAACTACCCTACTTTTCCTATCTTTGCTCTCCCTAAATGGATTTTTAATGGCACTGATAAAGAGTATTTCCGGCATACGTGGCACCATCGGCGGAAAAACCAATGATAACCTTACCCCTATTGATATTGTGAAGTTTGCAGCAGCTTACGGCTCATGGATATTACAACAAAGCAACAATAATAAAATAGTTATTGGCCGTGATGGCCGGATAAGCGGCGAAATGGTAAGCAACTTAGTGGCAAATACGTTGATTGGCCTGGGATTGAATGTTGTTGACCTCGGATTAAGTACAACGCCCACTGTTGAAATGGCAGTTAAATTTGAAGAAGCTGCCGGCGGTATTATTCTTACCGCCAGTCATAATCCTAAAGAATGGAATGCGCTGAAACTGCTGAACAGCAAAGGTGAGTTTATAAGCGGCGAAGAAGGAAAGCTGATATTAAAATCGGCAGAAAACGAAGATTTTAAATTTGCTTCTGTTGATAAACTGGGAACTTACACAAAAGATGAAAGTTTATTACAAAAACATATTGATGCTGTTTTAAATTACGAACTGGTAGATATTGAAGCGATAAAAGCTAAGAACTTTAAAATAGTTGTTGATGCTGTAAACAGTACCGGCGCAATTGCCGTACCGGCATTACTAAAAGAATTGGGTGTTGAAGATATTGTGGTGTTGAATGAAGAAGTGAACGGAAAATTTGCACACAATCCCGAGCCCTTGCCCGAGCATTTAAAAGATTTAAGCAATGCTGTTGTAAAACACAAAGCTGATTTAGGGATTGCAGTTGATCCCGATGTTGACAGGTTATGTTTTGTTTGCGAAGACGGCAGCATGTTTGGCGAAGAGTACACATTGGTTGCTGTGGCCGATTATATTTTAAGTAAGAGAAAGGGAAACACAGTTTCCAATATGTCGTCAACCAAGGCATTAAAAGATGTAACCATAAAACATGGTGGCGAATATTTTCCCAGTATGGTTGGCGAAGTTAATGTAGTGAATAAGATGAAAGCAGTGAATGCAGTGATTGGCGGCGAAGGCAATGGCGGCATTATTGTTCCCGATCTGCATTATGGAAGAGATGCATTGATCGGCATTGCTTTGTTTTTAACACATCTGGCCAACAGCAAAAAAAGCATTAAGCAATTACGCAGTACCTATCCTGATTATTTTATCAGCAAAAATAAAATTGAGCTGACCAACGGTACCGACGTAAAAACTATATTTGAAAATATTAAGGACTTATACAAAAATCACCCGATAAATGCAGAGGATGGATTAAAGATTGAGTTTGATAATGACTGGGTTCATTTACGCACCAGCAATACTGAGCCCATCATTCGTATTTATGCCGAAAGCGATTATGAATCGAAGGCAGATAATATTGCCAAAAAACTGATGCAGGATATAGGGAAGATGATGTAAAAAAGTTAATGGTTAATCGTTAACAGGGCTGAAACCTTCAAGAGTTGCCAACGATTAACTTTTTACAATTAACAATTAACTATGAACAGAATTTA
>JBATAS010000464.1:0-2277 GCA_049661965.1 Ferruginibacter sp.
ATATTCCTTAACATGCTCCAGGTTTACCAGGAAAGATTTATGAACACGTACAAAGTTGCTGTCGCTTAGCAGCGTTTCATATTCGTGTATTGGTTTTGATGCACAGATAACCGGCCTGTTGATAAAATGAAAATTGGTATAGTTGCTGTTGGCCTCACAATAAATAATATCTTCTATCTCCACCACCTGGAAACCCTTCAGTGATGAAATGCATAATTTCATCTTAGCCGTATTTCCTTTTTGTGCCAGGTTATGCATAAGGGTTTCCAGTGTGCTGTCTGTTATTTTAGCTTCTGACCGCTGTGCAGCCCGGCCAACAGCCTGTTTCAGCAGATCTTCATCCACCGGTTTCAGCAAATAATCTACTGCACTGAACTGAAAAGCCTGCAGCATATAATTATTGTGTGCCGTTACAAATATGATTTCAAAATTACGATCCTCAATTTCGTTCAACAGGTCGAAGCCGGTTCTTTCAGGCATATTAATGTCAAGAAAAACAAGTTGTGGTTTTAACTGCATTATTTTTTCTTTTGCCGCATCAGCGCTGTTGCAGGTGGCTACAATCTCAATTTCGGGGCAGTTAAACTCAAGCAGTTTCTGCAAGGCAGACAAACCTCTCGGCTCATCATCTACCAGTATCGTTTTTACAGTATTCATGTTTCTTTTATTTCGAGTGGTAATTGTAAAATGACGATTGTTCCTGAATTGTCGTTCCCAGGCAAATCTTTTTTATCCGTAATGCGGATAGTGGAATGCAATTCATATTTTTCGTTCAGTAATTTTATCCTGTTTTCAATATTAGCTATCCCCACAGGTTTGTGATTAACCTGTTTTACGGGTTTGTTCTTCAGCGACTGGTTAACTCCTATTCCGTTATCATCAATGGTACAGGTCATCTTGTCTCCTTCTTTTTTAAATTCAACTTTAATAACAATATCCCTGCGATTGCCCGAAGCGCCGTGCCAGATAGCGTTTTCAATAAACGGCTGTATCAGCATGGGCGGCAATATTGTTTCATCCATATCCAGCGCCTCATCAGTTTTAATGTTACAGGTAAAATGACTGTTGCGTATCTGTTCCATCTCAATATAACGTTCCAGGTAGTCAACCGTATTTCTGAGTGAAATAAAAGTTTGCCCCGACTGGTCGAGTGTTATGCGGATAAGGTGTGCAAACTTGCTGAGAAAATGTGAAGCCTCCTTGTTTTCACAGTTCAATATCATTTCCCGGATACTGTTGAGGCTGTTAAAAATAAAATGAGGATTCATTTGAGCATGCAGCGCTTTCATTTCTGTTTGCGCCAATAACCTGTCAATATCAGCTTTCTGCCTGATTCTTCTTATCCGCTTCCGGTATAAAAAAAAGAATGTTGCTACTGTTATAAGGCTGATAAGAACCAGGAACCATGCAGTTTTCCAGTATGGCGGTCTGATAGTAACGACCAGTTCCTGAATTTTTTCATTACCCGATCTGCCGGTAGCTTTTACCTGAATGTTATACTCACCAGGCTGCAGGTTGTTCAGGCTCAGGCTTCGCTGCAGGCCAAGTACATGCCAGTTATCAGCATTATTAACCCGGTAAGAAAACTGGTAATTCGTTTTTTCAAAATCAATAATTGTAAAATTTATTGTAAGATTATTTTCATTGTATTTTAAATTCAGTTTACCGGCAGGTTGAAAAAAGTTTTTCCGGTTATTTACTATCAGTTCCTGTATCATCAGGTCGCTGCTGCTGTCGAAACTGTTATTCTGTTCAAAAGGAAATTTTACCAGGTACTCATTATTACACATATACATAACGTCGCCTGCTTTATCAAAATCTATATTTATGCCAGTGGGCCAGCTATCAGGCAGCCCGTCAAGATGATCGTAAATAACCATTTTTTTTGTACGTGTATCAAATCTTGTCAGGTGGTTATGGCTTCCGATCCACAGAATATCATTAATTACCGGGCTGATGCTTTTCACAACATCAGATGGCAGACCATCATTCATAGAGTATGCAATGAATTTTTTTTCTTTTATCTGATATTGCAGCAATCCGTTATAAGCGTTATGAATCCATAGCGACCCGTTTGCATCAGCACTCAGGCAACGTATATCATCATTGAATTTATTGGCACCGCCATACACTGTTATCAGGGTATCAAATAACTGTTTCCGGCTGTTCCATCTTGCAAGCGAATGCCCGCCTATCCATACATCTCCATAAGAATCGTATGCTATGTTTTTTACCTTATCGAATGGCAGTGCAGGTTTTGTTTTCGAGTTGAATTTT
>JBATAS010000465.1:0-1764 GCA_049661965.1 Ferruginibacter sp.
GTGGTGATGTCCGTTCATAATGGGTGTTGTTATCTTGCTGAAGCAATTGAAAGCATTCTTGTACAAACATTAAAGGATTTTGAATTTATCATCATTGATGATGGCTCAACAGACGGATCAACGGAAGTTTTGAAAAAATATGCAGGATATGATGACCGTATCCGGTTAATTATACAGAAAAACCATGGTCTACCGAAAGCATTAAACATAGGGTTAACAGTGGCTCATGGTAAGTATATTGCTCGTATGGATGCCGATGATTGGGCTGTGCCACATCGTTTGCAAGTTCAACTGGCTTTCATGGAAAGCAATCCAGAGATTACAGTGTGTGGTAGCGCAATAGAAATCTATGAATATCCCAATAAGCATTGGAATCCACCTTGTGCTCATCACGAAATTATGGCGAGAATGTTGTTTGAATCATGTCTTTATCATCCAACAGTATTGTATAGGAAAGACGATTTACTGCATTATACACAAGGATATTCTGAGGAATTCACTAAAGCTCAAGATTATGATCTTTGGCAGCGATTAGGCAGGAATTCTAAAGTGCGTTTTGCTAATTTGGCTGAACCTTTGTTGAGATATCGTATACATCCTGAAGAGGGCCGGAGTTCTTATAAATGGGTGCAGCATAAGCTAGCTGATCAAGTTCGTAAAAATTATCTATTACAACTTGGTATTGTTCCTAGTAAAGATGAATTTAAAAACCATATAGTATTTTGCAGATCTATTGAAAATGCTGATGTGCCTGATTTAGATAAATGTAGACAATGGCTTGACTGTATTGAAGCAGCAAATCGAGAGAAAAAGGTGTTTTCAATTGCTTCTCTTAGGAAAGAACTTGAAAGCAGATGGTTGAATTTATGCTTACAGGTTGCTAACGACAGGGTGACAACAGCAATATTATATATTAAAGGAAATTTGATATCTCGATATAGTGATGGTTTATATCATGCAACACGTATGTTTTGGCGATGGACAAAGGCACATTTAAGTTAAATTTTGGTGATAATATGCCTATTATAGAAAATAAAAATCCAAAAATTAGCATTATTATGCCTGTGTATAATAGAGAAGTCCCCAAATAATTATCTTGAATATTTTCAACCTGTTACGATTTAGTTATAAAAAATTATTTATTTAATCAATAAGTTAGAGTTGATTTTTTTAAATTAGCCCCCATTTTATTCAATGAGGATAGAATGATTAGGAGAACCGCCATGCGAAAATTTAAATTGATGACAGTCCGCAATGAAAGACAATTTAGAGCCTGTACTGGACTCTCTCAGAAAGAATTTGACCTTATTCTACCGCCTATATTTATATAAATACAATGGCTACTGTAGTTGTTATTAGTGCTGTTTACAATACAGCAAGGTTTCTTAGAGAGACAGTTGAATCCGTAGCTGCTCAAACAATGTTACCTGAAGAGCATATTTTGATTGACGATTGTTCGACTGATAATTCATTGTCGCTAGCGCGCCAGCTTGAATATGAGTTTCAGCATGTGCGTGTGATTACCCATGAGAGAAACAGAGGTTATCCTGCTGCACTTAATACAGGTCTGTTAGCATCTCATAGTGAGTTTGTTGGTATTCTTGACAGCGATGATATTGCAATGCCTCATTGGCTAAAAACGGTAGTCCCTGTTCTTGAAGCAGACAGTCGCGTTGGCGCAATTGGTGGTGGCTGTGTAATGATGACGGAGAAGGGAGAAGTAACTGGGTGCGAGATGTACTGCGAGGAAAGTGGAGATATCAC
>JBATAS010000466.1:0-5062 GCA_049661965.1 Ferruginibacter sp.
GAAATGGCATTATTGTGTACTAAATAACTTGCCGAGTCGGGGATCAAGGAATTGAATGAGCTGTCCTTGGTTTGAATAACCGGAGTTTTAATTTTACTGCTGTCCAGCTTGGCCGCAAAGGGTAATGTACGTGCAAACGTCTGATTTATACGGCTTGATAAACTATCGTTTATTCTGTACAGCGAGTCTAAAAAGTTATTGATCTGCCCGGCACTCAGCATTTTAGAATTGTAGCGGTAAACACTGTCGTTAGTAGTTTGTTTCTGCAACGAACTTAAATCGAAAAGCTTTTTAAAAGAACTGAACCCAAGCCGTATGTATTCTGTACTGCTGTCGGTACTATAGCCATTTTCCTGGTAACGGAATCCGTTAGTAAGATTAAATTCTAAAAATTTTTTGTCTTTTGAAATCGTCATCACGCCTGTTTCCGCAATAATGGTATTATTTTGTAAAGGGTTGGTTTGATCGTAGATCAAAACATTATGTATGGTTTTTCCATCTGCATCTTTTTTGCCGGCCTTAATGGCATAGTTAGGGATATAGGTAAAGAATACACCTTCCTTGAGATCGAAGGCAGGTTTTTTGTAAAAAATATCGTTGTATAACGCCACAAATTTTAAGTTGGCGTAGGGTATTACATAATTGGCAAACATAAATGTAATGCCACAGAATAAAACAGCCACCCACATTAAGGGCCGCATAAAACGCAGCAACGAAATGCCCGAAGCTTTTATAGCTACCAGTTCAAAGCTTTCGCCCAGGTTACCAAAGGTCATAATAGAAGAAATAAGTATGGCAATCGGCATAGCTAATGTGAGCATGGATGCACTTACATACCATAAAAATTTTCCGATGGTGATAAAGTCAAGTCCTTTACCTACCAGGTCATCCAGGTATTTCCAAAGGCCCTGCATCATTAGCACAAAAAAAGCAATGAAGAACGTTACAATGAACGGACCGATAAAAGATTTAAGGATAAGCTTATCTAATTTCTTTATCATGCACAGCTGTGGATATAATGAAAATTAATTGTAGTAATTTGAAGTTCTATGAACAGTTTTTCAAAATTAGTGCTTTCTGATGAGGAACAACAACTGGTAAATAATCGTGAGTGGATTTTAACGAAACGTGTTATCCTTGATAAGGTACAGCAATTGCTGGGCAATGTATCGGTTATACAAAAAGAAATAATTCAGCAGGAGCAGGCTAATTTACCGGCTGCCGTATTACAATCCGATGCTAAAATTTCCAAAGGAGAAAATTACCTGCAATTGCCTTTTCTTATACTGGATTACCCACGGTGCTTTGCTGTTGAGAATATTTTTGCTGTGAGAACGATGTTCTGGTGGGGTAATTTTTTCAGTATCACATTGCATTTGTCTGGCATCTACAAACAAAACGGTGAGGAGAAAATAATTGCAGCGTTGGATGAAATAAGGCAAAAAGATTTTTACCTGTGCATCAGTAAAACTGAATGGCATCACCATTTTGATGATGATAATTACGTATCACTGAAACAAAAAAGCAATGAAGAAGCTGAGGAAATAATCAGGCAGCAACAGTTTATAAAACTGGCGGTCAAATTTCCGCTTACAGCATGGAATGATATTTCCTTATTGCTGGAAAAATCATTTACTGATATTATAAAACTGGTAAGGGATTAACTTCCGAGACGATGAAATAATTCTTTCACCTGGTATTCCCATAGCTGGCTTTGATCTTTAATTTCTTTTTTATCTGCAAAATCGCTGATCACCAAAATCGTTTGATTGGTGACTTCCGATTTATCAATACGCCATTCAAAATATTCATCTTTGGTCATATAATCCCAGCGAAAACGAACAAACTTTCCTTCTTCACTTTCCAGTAATTCGGCTTTGTCTTCCGAGCCATTCCAGTTAAAACTGAATGTCCCTTCATGCTCATCTACTTTATCAGCAAACCACTCCTGTAACCCTGCCGGTGTTCTCAAAAATTCATACAAAATACCCGGCGAACATCTTACAGGGTATTCTAATGTATATAATACTTTCTTACTCATTTTTAATATTTAAATATCGGTGCGATGCTGCAATAATAACAAAATATTCTACAGTACAAATTTTTTCTCTATTTATTTTTTGTTTTAGTTGTTAACAATGAAAGTTAAACAAATAAGGATAAAAGCTCCTGAAATCCAGCCTTTTAGATTTTTTTTTTTGGCAACATATCATAAAAAGTATAAATTACGTTAATAACTGCGGTAGTTTTTAACAAATTGTTAACCCATAATTTTTTTTCTACTTAACCTTTTAAAGCATCCGGCTTATGAGTATGCGTCAGCTAAAAATCACTAAGTCAATCACTAACCGTGAGAGCCAGAGTTTAGAGAAATATCTGCAGGAGATTGGTAAGGTAGAATTAATAACACCGGAAGAAGAAGTTAAGCTCGCCATCAGGATAAAACAGGGCGATCAGGGAGCATTGGAAAAACTTACAAAAGCTAATCTGCGTTTTGTTGTATCAGTTGCCAAGCAATATCAAAACCAGGGTTTAACACTGCCCGATCTTATCAACGAAGGAAATCTTGGATTAATAAAAGCAGCACAACGTTTTGATGAAACCCGTGGCTTTAAATTTATTTCGTATGCTGTGTGGTGGATACGGCAGAGCATATTACAGGCATTGGCCGAGCAATCAAGAATTGTACGTTTACCTTTAAATAAAGTCGGGCTTACAAACCGTATAAGCAAAGCCTACTCTCAGCTTGAGCAGGAGTTTGAAAGAGAACCAACTCCCGAAGAACTGGCGTTTTTACTGGAAATGGATGTAGAAGAAATAGCTGCAGCCTTAGGTTCTTCTGCCCGTCATGTAAGTATGGACCAACCGTTGGCAGATGGAGAAGACAGTACATTGATTGATGTAATGATTAATCACAATGCAGAGAAAACTGATGATGCACTCGCTTTTAAAGCTTCTTTAAAAACAGAAATAGACCGCTCGTTAAGTACTTTAACCGAAAGACAAAAAGATGTGATCCGTTTCTTTTTTGGTATTGGTGTAGATCATGCACTGAGCCTTGAAGATATTGGAGAACATTTTAACCTTACCCGTGAAAGAGTAAGGCAGATAAAAGATAAAGCCATTACCAAACTTCGTACAGCATCACGCTGTAAATTATTAAAAGCCTATCTGGGTGCTTAATTTCCATCTTTTTAATGTTGATGAACAGCCTGTTGAAACCAGTGCTGTTTTTATTTTTCCTGTCAATTATAGCAGTTAATACCCTAACACATCAGCATTCGGTACCGGTTTACTGAAATCAATTTTAATAATCCTTAATTTTCCCCGAAATTTGCACAACTATTAAATTACAGTAAATGTCAATTGAAATAAAAGTTCCAACAGTAGGAGAGAGCATCAGCGAAGTAACCCTTGTTAAATGGCACAAGAAAGATGGTGAATACGCCAACAGGGACGAAGTGATTGCAGAACTGGAAAGCGAAAAAGCAACTTTTGAGTTAAATGCCGAACAAGCAGGTGTTATTAAAACCATAGCCAAAGAAGGTGATACTTTAAATATTGGTGATGTTGTTTGTTCAATAGATACAAATGCTGAAAAGCCTGCTGAAGCTGAAAAAGCTCCCGAAGTAGTTAAAGTTGCAGTGGCTGCAGAACCACAACCCTCAAATCCAAAATCACAGGCCGATCTTAAAGCTACACCAGTAGCAGCAGCAATCATAGCCGATAAAAAAGTTGATGTAAAAGGCCTTACGCCATCGGGCAGTAACGGCAAAATTGTAAAGCAGGATGTGATGGATGCTTTGAATAATCCTGGCAGAAGACCGGGGACGGTTTTATTTGAGCGTAATGAACGTGAGCAGAAAATGAGCAACCTGCGTAAAACCATCAGCAGGCGTTTGGTTGAAGCAAAAAATACTACTGCCATGCTTACCACTTTTAACGAAGTGGATATGAGTGCCATCATGGAGATCAGAAAAAAGTATAAGGATAAATTTAAGGAACTGCATGGCGTTAATCTGGGCTTTATGAGTTTCTTTACGAAGGCCTGTACCTATGCCTTGATGGAATGGCCATCGGTAAATGCATATATTGATGGCGAAAATATTGTGTACCACGATTTTTGCGATATATCAATTGCAGTAAGTGCACCAAAAGGTTTGGTAGTGCCAGTTATCCGCAATGCTGAAAGTTTAAGCATGGCGGGTATTGAAGCCGCTGTGGTAGAACTGGCAACTAAAGCAAAAGACAATAAACTGACTATTGAAGAAATGACCGGCGGAACTTTCACCATAACCAATGGCGGTATTTTCGGTTCAATGATGAGTACACCAATCATCAATATTCCGCAGAGCGCCATATTGGGAATGCACAATATTCTGCAAAGGCCGATGGCTATTGACGGACAGGTGGTTATCAGGCCAATGATGTATCTGGCATTGAGTTACGATCATCGTATTATTGACGGAAGAGAATCGGTAGGGTTTTTAGTGAGGCTGAAAGAACTGCTTGAAAATCCGGAATTGATGTTATTTGGAAAAGACCCGGTGAAAAGTTTACTGGAATTGTAAAAGAACACATGAAATATTTTAAAGCCTGCATTAAACCTGCAGGCTTTATTTTTGCCTCTATGCGTTATCATTCTTATTTAAATTCTGCAAAGAAGATCATTGAAACTTACGGAGGCGATGTTCCGTTTTCTGTGTTTATCAAAAAGTATTTTGCAGCAAATAAGAAATATGGATCTAAGGACAGAAAACAGATTGCTGATATTTGTTATCATTTTTACAGGCTGGGAAAAAGTTTACCGGATTCTGCTATTGAAGAAAAAATAATCACCGCAACTTTTTTATGTGAGCAGGAGAATAATCCTTTTCTGCAATTTCATAAGCCTGAATGGAATAAGGCGATAACAAAACCATTGGGAGAAAAGATAAAGATTGCAGGTATAAATATTACCGATGTCTTTTTGCTTATTAATGAATTGAGCACAGGCATTGAGCCAGAGCCGTTTTGTCTGTCTTTTTTTCATCAGCCCGATCTGTTTTTACGTATCAGACCC
>JBATAS010000467.1:0-3004 GCA_049661965.1 Ferruginibacter sp.
GTCGTGCTGTGTTGCAGAACAAACTGGTAGCGCCTTATGTGCGTAGCTACACTGTTGAGAACTACGAGAAAGCCCTGCTGTTCATTGATGGTACTTATGTGGAGACTTTGCCGACCGGTGTATTTTACTGGTGGAAGAACAACATCACTATCGTGGTGGGTAAGGCCGATACCCGTATGCAGCAGGTAGAGATCAATGGCCAGGAGATCCTGACCAAAGACAAAGCCGCACTGCGTATCAACGGTTACGCCAACTACAAAGTGACCGATGTTGAAAAAGCCCTGTTGCAGAACAAGGACTACGAACGTCAGTTGTACGTGGCTTTTCAGCTGGCGCTGAGGGAGTACATTGGTGCCCTGGGTTTTGATGAATTGCTGGAGAAAAAAGATGCCATCGTTCCATTCATCCTGGATGCAGTAAAAAATACTGCCGAAGAATTGGGTGTGGCCGTAAATGGTTTCGGTATCCGTGATATCATTTTGCCAGGCGATGTAAAGGACATCATGAACAAAGTGCTTGTGGCCGAAAAGAATGCACAGGCCAACAGCATCATGAGGCGTGAAGAAACCGCCAGCACCCGTAGTTTGCTAAACACTGCCAAGCTGATGGAAGACAATGCCATGTTGTGGAAACTGAAGGAGATGGAATACGTGGAGAAGATCGCCGACAAGATCGGTGAGATTACCGTAACCGGTAATGGCGCATTGCTTGAGCAGTTGAAGCAGATCTTTGTAAAGCAGGTGTAGGAATTCGCCTGTGGCGAATTCAGCAAAGGCATATTTATAACATCCGGTATCATTCCGGTGCCGGATGTTTTTTAAATTTTGTACTTAGCTTTAGTACTGCTATTAAGCTTCATTGGCGTCGCACTCTTGTACATCATAACTTTATTTAAACAATTTAATAATGAATTTTACCGAGAAAGAGTTACTCATTGCAGTATCAAAAAGCATCTCAAATAGTGAGGATTTGATTTCGGATGCCGATTTGCTTCTGGATAATAATAGATTGGCAAGAGCATATACACTATATCAATTAGCTATTGAGGAAGCAGGGAAAGCGATGGATGTTTATGAAAGTTTACTCTTAGGAACATTCAAAGATATTAAAGGGCAGAAAACACTAAAAGAAAATTTTAAAGACCATATTAAAAAAGCTGGAAGAGCCAGGACTATAAGTATTCTTTGGGCTTTGCAATTGTTTAAGAACAATAATAAATCAAAAGGAGAAGAAATACTATTATCTGTTTTCCAAGAAATGACGGTTGCTAACGAGATAAACGATTATAAGAACTACAGCCTTTACACTTCATTTATTGACAATACATATAAAACCCCATGTGAGATCATTACCGAAGAAATGGTGAGTGTTATCAGGAGCTTAGCTAAGGATAGAGTTGCGCTTGTAAAGCAATTTTCCATGATTCCATCAAATCAATATGAAGAAATGAAAAAATATGCTGAGGAAAACCCAACTACGAATGAAGATAGCGATGGAGAAGCGTTGAAATATCTTAAAGAAAATGTGTCCATTGATTTTTTTGAAAAAATTTTATCTATGACAAAAAAGAAGAATTCAAAATGAGCAAATTTAAAATACAAGGGAAATAATTAAGGACTATCGGCTACGCTTTGAAAAAAGCTAAATAGCATTCCTGCCGATGAAAGGATTGCGACGCAACGATGATGCCATAAAAAACTGATGCTGGTATCAAAAAATAAAACAAAAATAGACTACTCTGTGCTTACGTGCCTCAGTGGCAAATAAAAATGAACAAATTAAAATTAACCGGAAAACAAATCCGTGCCATTGGCTACGAAGAAGGACCAGTGATAAGTGTGGCCATGCATATTATGTGTACACATTTTAAACATCATACCGAAGAAGAAGCATTGCAGATATTAAATGATGTATTAGCAGCGCCTGAAAATTATACAGCAGATGAAGTGCTTGGCAAAATTGCAGAAAAATTAATTGAACCAGTAATTGAAGAAGCAACTGAAATTCCGCTGAATGAAACCGGCGTTGCGTACAACATCTTTGGTGCAAAACATATTGAAGAAGGTGCTTTACTGCAAATGCAAACCGCTGCTAAATTACCTGTGGCTGTTGCCGGTGCTTTAATGCCCGATGCACACCAGGGTTATGGCCTACCAATTGGGGGTGTATTGGCAACAAACAATGCCATCATTCCGTATGCCGTTGGTGTGGATATTGGCTGCAGGATGTGTTTAAGCATTTTTGCCATTGATCCTGGTGAGCTGAAAAAAAGAGAAGCTAATTTTCAACGTGAATTAGTTGCCAGTACTTTGTTTGGTGCAGGAAGAGAATTTAGTGAAAGGACTGAACATGAAGTGCTGGATAGAAATGAATTCACTGATATTGCTTTTCTGCAACCTTTACAACATAAAGCTTTAAAGCAGTTGGGCACTTCTGGCAGCGGTAATCATTTTGTTGAGTTTGGTAAAGTAGAAATTACCGACGCATCAAACCCAATGAATTTACCTGTTGGTGAGTATGTTGGTTTGTTAAGTCATAGCGGAAGCCGTGGCCTGGGTGCAAATATTGCCAATCATTACACAAGGATTGCGATGGAAAAAACAGTGTTACCAAAAGAAGCCAAACATTTGGCATGGCTTGGTTTAGATACCGAAGAAGGAATGGAATACTGGCTGGCCATGAACCTGGCCGGTGATTATGCAAGCGCCTGTCACCATACCATTCATGCAAAAATTGCAAAAGCCCTTGGCGAAAAACCATTGACGATGGTGGAGAACCACCACAACTTTGCATGGAAAGAAATGTACAACGGCGAAGAAGTAATCGTTCACCGTAAAGGAGCAACACCAGCCGGTAAAGATGTGCTGGGTATTATTCCGGGCAGCATGACGGCGCCGGGCTTTATTGTAAAAGGTAAAGGCGAAGTGGCTTCTTTAAATTCTGCATCGCATGGTGCAGGGCGTAAAATGAGCCGTACCAAAGCGCTGGCCAATGTTACTCATGA
>JBATAS010000468.1:0-1711 GCA_049661965.1 Ferruginibacter sp.
CAAATACAATGATACAGATACCAAAACCGGCAACCGCCAGCAGCATTTTTAATCCCTGTTTTTGTTTCATTGGATACTTCACAAGCATACCAATGGTTATTAGGCTGCCGATATCCATGGCTGCATTTAAAAACCCATAGCCAATGGGGCCGGTATGCAGAATAGTACTGGCTACCTCAGGAATAAAAGCAACGGCGCCACCAAAAAGTACGGCAAAAAGATCTAATGAAATTACACCCAGTAAATTCTTGTTATGATATACAAATGAAAATCCTTTTTTAATGGATGCGAACATGGGTTCCTTTAACTGCGTGTTTACCGGCGGTTTTGGAAATAATTGTAATGCAAAGATTCCTGCAGTTAAAACCAATGCAGCAGTTACAAAATAGGCGCCCGATATTCCTATAGCTGCAATAAGTAATCCCCCAATGGCATGCCCGCCAATAGATGATATTAGCCAGGTAGAAGAATTGTAGGAGATGGCTTTTTGCAGGTCTTCACGGCGAACAATGGCCGCAATCATACTGTTGGCTGCAGGTCCGGCAAATGAGCGGATGATACCCGTGCAAAAAACAACTGAAAATATTACAGTAAGCATGGTTGTATTTGTAAAATTAAAATAAGGCAGGCTGATGCATGCAAGTGTTAACCCGCAAAGCATATAAAACGCATAGGACCATACAAGGATATTTTTTTTATTATGCCTGTCGATATAATGACCTGCATACAGAGCGGCAATAACAGCCGGTATAAATTCTGCAAGGCCGGCGAGGCCTACCATATAGGTACTGGCCAGATGAAAAACCTGGTAAATGACAATGGTGGTTATCATACGTAAACCAAGTACAAAAAACAACCGTGCATAAATAAAATGCCGGAATTCGTTGGGGAGTGCCTTGCTGATCATTTGTAAAGATTAGGGCAAAGTTAAATAATGTTGCCCGTCTTCATATTCTTTATCCAAAGCGTCAATAATTATTTTCATGTGTTGTTCGTTACCCAGGAAATCGGCATTGCCGGCATCTACGTAAAGTGTTTTTATATTGTGCTGCTTTATATACTGGGTGTAGGTTTCCTGTAAAGTAAACAGGTAATCGTTGGGAATGGATTGTTCGTAATTACGGTTTCGCTTTTTGATATTTTCCTGTAATTTTTTTACCGGCGTGTGCAGGTAAATAACAATATCGGGTTGTATAATCTGCGGATTGATAATTTCGAAAAGTTTTTGATACAGCCTGAATTCTTCTTCGGGCAGGTTTACTTTGGCAAATAACAGGCATTTGGTGAAAAGATAATCGGAGATGGTAATATTCTGGAACATATCTTTTGTCTGCAGCAGGTCTTTAAGTTGTTTATAGCGCTCGGCCATAAAAAATAATTCCAGTGGAAAAGCATATTGGCCGGGGTTTTCATAAAATTTTGGCAGAAAAGGATTGTCGGCAAATTCCTCCAGTATAAGTCGTGCATTAAAATGTTTGCTTAACAAATGTGCCAGTGTGGTTTTACCGGCTCCAATATTTCCTTCTATGGTAACAAAATTATATTTCATGCAGTTGTTCTAAAGCGGACTGCAAAATAAGTGTAAACCACTTTTATGCCATTAAAACTTTTTCACATTCAGCCTGTCGGGACAGTGTATAAGAAGCTGGTGAATTGTTTTTTTAAGCACCGGATGTTTTAAGTTGGGGGATAGCTGATTGAGTGGTATCAA
>JBATAS010000469.1:0-5782 GCA_049661965.1 Ferruginibacter sp.
AAATAAATCTGATGACTGACCTTTCGAATTTTGATCCCAACTCGGTTGGCAACCCCGACAACAATGTTTTTGGTTTACCCTTTACAGAAGAAGAATCAAGACTTATCATTCTTCCTATACCCTGGGAAGTTACAGTAAGCTACAATGCCGGTACAGCAAGAGCTCCGGAGCATATCTTTAATTCAAGTATTCAGGTTGATTTGTATGACCCAGATGTAAAGGATGGCTGGAAGCAGGGCTTTTACATGCGTCCTTACGATAAAAAAGTACTGATGAAAAGTGATTACCTGCGTAAGGAAGCTGAACTGTACATCAATTATATTTCACACGGAGAAATTGTGGCCGAAAATAAATTCATGTGTAAATCGCTTAAAGAGATTAATGAAGGCGGAGATTTTTTGAATAACTGGGTTTTTGAACGTACCAAAGAATTGATGGACAAAGGGAAACTGGTTGCCTTGCTGGGTGGAGATCACAGTACACCTTTGGGATATTTTAAAGCCATTGCCGAAAAACATGGCGATTTTGGTATGTTACAGATTGATGCACATTGCGACCTGCGGAAAGGATATGAAGGATTTACTTATTCGCATGCTTCCATTATGTATAATGCATTGGAAGAAATTCCGCAGTTAAAAAAACTGGTGCAGGTTGGCATACGTGATTATTGCGGCGAAGAAATTGATTATATCAATGCTAATAAAGAAAGAGTTGTTACTTATTTTGATAAGGATATAAAAGAACGCCAGTATGAAGGAGAAACCTGGAAACAGATTGTTGATGAAATGATCAGTCATCTGCCTCAGAAAGTGTATATCAGTTTTGATATTGATGGTCTTGATCCAAAACTTTGTCCGCATACGGGAACACCGGTGCAGGGCGGTTTTGAAACGGAACAGGTTTTTTATATTTTCAAAAAACTGATTGAGAGCGGTCGCAAATTTGTAGGCTTCGATTTAAATGAAGTAGGTGTTAGCCACGATGAGTGGGACGAAAATGTAGGTGCCAGGTGCTTATTTAAAATGTGCAATTTACTGGTTGCCTCAAATCCGGCCTGATGAACTACAGCTTTACATTAAAAGACAATAATAAAAAGGGATACAAACTGTTTGTCTGGTTTTTGTTTTTTCTGCATATTGTTGCAGCGGGTGTATTTGCAATAAATGCTACCGATAAAAATGTTCAGCTGAGTATCTACATTCTGCTTGGTTTTTTCGGACTTGTAGTTACACTTTACCTTTTATTCAGAAAACGTAAAAAAGCTTTTGAAACTTTCAGCTTAACTATGGCTTTGTTTTATGCCAATTTCTGGTTGAAACATGTTGGTGCTATTGCGCTGTTCATTTTTGCTGCGGTCTTTTTGTTTGTAAATTATGTTCAGCAAAAAAAAACAATATTGCAGGTAACAGTTGCAGGTGTTCATATAACCAGAATATTTAAAATCGTTGTATATGCCTGGGCCGATATTGAAAATGTAATTGTAAAAGATGGGTTACTTACAGTTGATCTTAAATCGAACAAACTAATACAGGCAGAGATTGCAGAAGATGCAACAGTGGTTGATGAAAATGCCTTCAACAGATTTTGTGCTGAGCAACTGAATAGTAATCTTAACAATTAATAATACTGAACAAATCGCAGGGAGAGGTTAAATAAAAACTGTGATCATAAAAAAATTAAGATGCTAACAGAGAGTCCATACATATTATATTCAGATGGTGAGGGAAATATTTTTGAAGACACATCGCTTTATGTAACAGGCCGCAGTGGATGGGATGCGTTGCCCGTACCGGCCGACGAATGGATTGAATTACCAACCGGCGGAAATTTATACGAACTGCCGGGCCGCAAAGGAATTGGTATTGATGTAGAAACGGGTGAGATGCGTATTTGTGAAAAGGGCTGGGCTGTGGCAGCATTTATTCCGCCAGCACATACAGGTTTATACATGGCTGCTTACGAAACAGAAAAAGATGCACCAACGCTTCCGTTATTTTGTTATACGGCGGCCGGATGGCTTGATGAAAAAATTTATGTGCCTGCGGTAAGAATTGAACAGGATATCAGGCAGGAAGCAGAAGGATATGTTGAAGAACTGATTGAGACCGGAACAAAAAACCTATTGAAGTCATATCCGCATAATCGTTTGGTTAAACACCTGATGGAAAATTGCTGCATGACTTACACCTGTCCGGCTGCAAGAAATTTAGCTATTGGCCGGTGGGAATGTCCGGTACCCGTTTCTCCTGCTTGTAATGCAAACTGTATAGGTTGTATTTCTTTTCAGCCCGAAGAAGAAACAATCATCAGTACACAGGACAGATTAACTTTTAAACCAACTGCCGAAGAGATTGTTGAGTTCACCGTGCCTCACCTGGAGTCTGCCCCTTTTCCAATAATCAGTTACGGGCAGGGTTGCGAAGGTGAACCATTATTAATGTGGGAAACCATTCGTGAATCAATTATTGAAATAAGAAAACATACACAGAAAGGCAGTATCAATATTAACAGCAATGGCAGTATGCCTAAAGCCGTTAAGGCTTTGTGTGAAGTTGGATTGAACAGTATCAGGGTGAGCACCAATTCGGCCCGGAAAAATATTTATACAGCTTATTACCTGCCCAATAATTATGAGTTTGAAGATCTGTATGAAAGTTTAAAAGTGATGCGTAGCTATGGAGGCTGGACGAGTATTAATTATTTTGTATTTCCTGGAATGACAGATAGCATTGAAGAATATGAAGCATTAAGAAAGCTAATCAGGGAAACTGATCTGTGTATGATTCAATGGCGCAATTTTAATATTGATCCTGATTGGTATCTTGGAAAGATCGGCGTAACTGATACCGGTGAGTGTATGGGCGTAAAGCAGATGATGGAATTGATTCGTGAAGAGTTTCCCCATTTAAAATTTGGGTATTTCAATCCTTCAATAGAAAGAATTAAAGGAAATTTTGAAGAAGACTTTGCACATTGATTTAGTATCTTAAAAACAACTTCAGGTAAATAGTATAACCATCAGCTTCAGTTTTTTTCCAATCCGTGTTAGTTCTTGATTTATAAAGATATTCTCCTTTGTCGGTGCCTGCAAAATTAAAAGAACAGAATTCTTTTTTTCTGCTTGAGCAACCCAGTACTTCTAAACTTACAAAGAGTTCGTTTTGCTTAAAAGTAATGTCATAAGGTGTAAGGTCAAACTCGGCTGCTTTATCATCCAGTGTAAGTTTGTTTATAGTTAATGTAACAGAGTCTTTCAATACTTCATCACCTGGTTTGCCATCAACAACTTCTCTGATACGCACCCGTAATACACAGGTATCGCAAAGATTAGCTACTTTAAATCTTACTTTGTCAATTTTGTATTTCTTATATGGCAGCATAAATATCCGCCCTATTTCGCCACCTGTTTTTTCAAAACTCCAGCTTCTGAAATACCCAACAGATTCCGACATGGAACCCAGTGTTTGATGTGTATTAAATACAGTAACAGTAGCCAGGTTTTTTACAACTTCTTTTAAAATAAATTTTGATTGCGCAGCAGCTTTTGATACAGGTAAACGAAGGCTTTCATATCCAACTGATGAAATTACAATGGTATCTGTACTCTTTGGATTTGCAATTTGAAATTTAAAATTTCCTCCCCAATCTGCCATGGTAGATGCAGACTTGTTACTTAATCCTATATTAACAAATGGTGCTGGAGCGTCTTCTTTTTGATAAAACACCGTACCATTGATGGTTGTTTGTGAATACAAAAAATTAGGAATTACTGTCATCAGTATTACCAGCAACAGCGAAAAGGCGGTTGAGTTTTTTTGAAGGCTCCAATCCATAGTGTACTATTAGTTAACGCTTAAGGTTTTATTAATGGATGCAAATTTACATCAAAAGAAAACCTGGCGTTCAAACCGGCATATAAAAAGGATAAACGGTAAAAAATAAACTTTCAGCCAAAGGACTGTTTTTATTTTAATGTTTCCTCCAGCCACTTAAAAAATTCATGCTGCCATACCAATGCATCCTGTGCAGTAAGTACCCAGTGGTTTTGATCGGGCAATAAAATGAATTTACTTTTTATACCCCTGAGCTGTGCGGCCTGAAAAGCCTGCTGTCCCTGCTCAATAGGTACCCGGTAATCTTTACCGCCCTGAAAGATCAATATGGGGGTATTCCATTTATCAACAAAATTGCTGGGAGAGAATTGTGTGTAAGATTTTTGTGCTGCTGTATTTTTTTTATCCCAGTAAGCTCCTCCGTAATCCCAGTCAACAAACCACATTTCTTCGGTAGTGCCATACATGCTTTTAAAATCAAAAATTCCATCGTGACTTATAAAAGACTTAAAACGGTTATTGTGCATGCCGGCCAACATAAACACTGAGTAACCTCCATAGCTTGCGCCAATACAGCCCAACCTGTTTTTATCAACATAGTTTTCTTTACTCAAAGCATCTATTGCACTCAGGTAATCTTTCATTGCCTGCCCACCATGATCTTTGCTGATATCTTCATTCCATTTGGTACCAAAGCCCGGCATACCTCTGCGGCTGGGTGCAACTATGATATATCCGTTAGCTGCCATCAACTGAAAATTCCAACGGGTAGAATAAAATTGTGTTAGAGGAGATTGCGGACCGCCCTGGCAATACAATAATGTTGGATATTTTTTTGCAGGATTAAAACCGGGCGGGTAAATTACCCACACCAGCATATCTTTTCCATCAGTTGTTTTTACAAAGCGTCTTTCGGTTTTACTTAAACCAATGTTAGCATAAGTTTCATCATTAACATGCGAAAGCTGCGTCATGCTGCCTGTTGAAATATCAACTGAATAAATTTCGGTAGCATGGTTCATATCAGTTCTGCTTACAACCAGAATATTACCGGATTGCCCGATAATTCCATTTACATCAAAATCGCCCTTGGTTATCTGGTTAACCCTCGGTAACATTTTAGTTTTACCGGGGTAAGTAACTTCAAACAATTGACGGGTACCATTTACCGGAGCTGTAAAAAATATTTTACTGCCATCATCTGCCCACCTGAAACCCTCAACATGTATTTCATCTCTTAATTTTGTAAGGTTCATTTTAGTGATACCATCACTTACTATGATATCCTGTTTATCCGATTCAAATCCATCACGTCGCATACTTAACCAGGCCAGGTTCCCTTTTTTATTGAAAGAAGGATTGACATCGTATCCCATCATGCCTTCAGTAAGGTTTGTGGTCTTACCTGTTTCAATATTATAAGCAAACAGATCGGTATTGGTGCTGATGGCATAATCTTTTCCATATTTTTTCTTGGTACAATAAACCACTTCCTTCCCGTTTGGGTTCCACACATAATCTTCATCTCCGCCAAAAGGTTTTTGCGGACAATCATAAGGTTCGCCTGGCATCAGGTCAATGGGTTTTCCGGCAATACCGTTAACTAATGGCGTTAACATTACATGGTCAAAATTTCCATCTTCATAAGTATCCCAATGGCGGTAATTCAGATTGTCGAAAATATATACATTCGATTTTTGCAGATCGGGGTAAAGTTCCTTACCGGTCATTTTTTTTATTTTTACTTCTGCGTTACTGATCATGTATTTTCCATCGGGAGATATTTTTTCGTTGATGAGCATACTGTCAGCATTATCTATTGGTATTGAGTTTCCGCCAGTCACTGGTACAGCATACGTTTTTCTGCTGCTTTTATTTGCTGACGCATCAGGAGTAGATACCGAATACAAAACATGTTTTCCATCGGCAGAAATACCAAGGCCCGAAAC